>CAYMZL010000114.1:0-7060 GCA_964394825.1 uncultured Dehalococcoidia bacterium
AATGACATGAACTCGCGCGGTTCAAGAGATGCGAGATGGTCTGGTCCAGGGAGATGTTTATCCAAGGTCAAGTGTTTTTCAATGACACACGCCCCCAAGGCGACGGCGGCCAGAGGGGTAGAGGTGCCCAGAGTGTGGTCTGAGTACCCAACCGGCACGCCAAAAGCCGATGCCATTGTGCTCATCGCCCGGAGATTTGCGTCTTTGGGATTGGCTGGGTAGTTGCTTACGCAGTGCAATAAGATGAATTTGGGATTGCCGGAATCCCTGATGCTTTGTACCGCGGCTGCCACTTCTTCCAGATTGGCCATACCCGTGGATACGATCATGGGGCGGCCCTTCCGGGCTATGTGGGCCAGGTACTTCAGGTTCGTAATTTCACCCGAGGGAATCTTGAAGGCAGCGACGTTGAGATCTTCCAGGAGGTCCGCGCTGATTTCGTCAAAGGGACTCGACAGGAATAAGACGCTCTTCTCGGCACAGTACTCCATCAAGTCTTTGTGAGATTCCGCGGACAGCTCCAAATCGCGTAGCATCTCAAATTGGCTTTGGGCTGCACCTGTCGTTTTCAATTGGTAGTCTGCTTTTGGAGCGCTGCGGATAGCCAGCCTTTCAGCGGTGAAGGTCTGAAACTTTACGGCGTCTGCCCCAGCTTCCGCTGCGGCATCGACCAACTGGCGCGCCAGATCGAGGCTGCCGTTGTGATTGACCCCTGCCTCGGCGATTATGAAGCAAGGGTGTCCAGGCCCAATTTCTCTGTCGGCAATGCGGACGGTGGCTACCACGCGGTCCACCCACCATCAACCACCAGGTTGTGTCCGGTTACGTAAGCGGAAAGGTCCGAGGAAAGATAGGCTGCTGCCCCTTTGATGTCCTCTTCAGTGGCCATCCTTTTCATGGGGGTTCGCTCGACGTACCGCGCTTGGAATGACTCAGGCTGATTTCGCCAAACCCCACCCATGGTGATTGCGTTCACACGGACGTGGGGCGCCAGGGTGGTCGCGAGCCAGCGGGTCAATTGCAGCACTCCGCCTTTACTTGCGGCGTATGCGGCGGGATTGCCGAGTTCTGTGTCATCGTATAGACGCATGTCCGGCCCAACCAACCCATAAGTAGATCCGATGTTGATTACCGACCCCCGGCCGGAGGCTGACAAAGCATCCGCGCAGGCCTGGACCAAGATAAAATTAGAGGTTAGGTTTACCTCCAGCGCTTTTCGCCAGGTCTCAGCGGTCTGGTGGGCGAAATCGACTGCCCATCCCTCCAGCTCAGATGTACCCACCAAGGCGGCGCAATTGAACAAAATATCCAGCTTTCCGAATCTTCCAATGACGGCTGCCGGGACGGACCGGACCTGGGCTTCATCGGCAAGGTCAACAGTCATTGGCAGAGCGGCTACGTTGTAAACCTCTGTGATCTGGTTCGCAGCGTCGTCACATGCATCTTTTGATAGGTCTAGAACGGCGATTGAGGCCCCGAGTTCCGCCAAGGCATGAGTGATCGATGATCCCAGGTGCCCGGCGGCACCGGTGACCAATGCCACTCTCCCTTCCAAGTTCATCAATTCAGATAGCTGCTTCATTCCATGTGTCGTCACTGCGGAATTTGGTAATCGTCGCCCGGCCAGAAGCGGAGTTAGGAAGCACTTGATCGGCCGGAACGGGCTAGAAGAAATTCGGCGAATTCGAAGTCGAGTTGAGTGTCAATGTCCACCGCGCGTTCCGGAGGAATCATCACGGCCTTGACCTTGCCGTCCCAAATCGATTTGCAACTGACCAAGAAATCGGGCCGTAGCGCGTAGGCAACGGTCGTCATGTCGTATGCCGGAGGAGCGTCTTGGCGCCGCTTGATCGAGGTGTCGTCCTTCACCAACAGTTGGGCATAGCGCCCTTCGTCCAGACCGATCATATTGAACCGCGGATTGCGGCCGGTTTCAGTGATAGTAATCACCACATCGGCGTCGCTGTTTGACAGCAATCTGACGCAGGCATCGACATCCTTAGGGGCCCGTAACGGCGACGTTGGTGGTACGCAAACGAAGGTGCCGATCTGTGAACGGCCGCCGGACCCGGATAATTCCTTGACCGCGTGCTGCCAAGTCAGCCATTCGGGTGAATCGTCCCCGGCCAGTACGGCCGGTCTCAGGAAAGGCACATCGGCGCCGAAACTCAACGCCACGTCGGCAATTTCCTGGTCATCGGTTGAAACAACGACGCGGTCAATCGTTGAGCAGGCCAATGCGGTTTCGATGGCGTATGCAATGAGGGGTTTGCCGCCCAGGAGTCGAATATTCTTTCGGGGTACGCCTTTTGAGCCTCCCCTCGCCGGGATAACGGCGACTACGCCATTATTTACAGGCATATATTGGGCCACCGATATGGAAGTTCGACAACTTACGGGAAACTGCGGGTTTCCAATGCGACTATGAGTTTCGCCGCGTCCAACCGCCTTAAACCTCCGCTGTTCTGTCCTGGAATCACGGGCTCGCCGATGCCGTCACTTCTCAGCAAGCTATACAGATCATTTCCGACGTTACGTTCTCGCCCGGTTGTCCAGCGGTAGAGCTTCCCTCGAAACTCGTGGGAATCTACGTAAAGGAAATAGATATTAGAAGAAGGATTGTCTTCCAGAAGAGACAGCAATTTGTCTCCGTCCATGTAGCGATACTCGCCCTGGATGAGCGTTGCGCTGCGGTTCCGAATATGGCTGATTGTCCCCAATGAGAGACTTTGAGCCTCGGCGCTGTCAACGTCGATAACGGCGACATTTTCTATGGGGATTATCTGGCCGCAGAGCCTTTCCCCTCCGTGGTAGGCCAACCGGGAACGAAATTCCAGGACAATATCCGGCTCTTCGATATTCTGGTTCAGCCACGCTATTCCTGATTTCACATCGCTGTTTGCCAAACGGAAAGTAGTGGTCGAAATCAGGCCGTTGAATATTAAGAATATTGCGATTCCAGCCACCATGGTCTGGTTTGTTGGCAACGATGTTATTGCGAAAGATGCGCCCAGAGTTGCGATTGCAGCGGATAGGTATAAATAACGCGTATAGAAAATCCAGTGCTGGTTCATCATCACGGCGATGAAGATTCCCGACATGACGCCGGTGCTCAGCAACCAATTGTGGAAATTCGGATGGGCACTTTGCTGCCGGCCGGTTTGCCACCAAAGCAGCACTAACACATTTACCACTATCAAGAACCGGAGCAAGCCAATTACGTTGTCCCACGGGGTGAGATAGACCCGAATCGCGCCTAAGGTGTCGGCGCCAAACGTGTCGAGCACCCTGGGAAAGAGCAACATCGTGGCCAGCACCGCAATACCCAGGGCGACTTTGACCGAGATTTTCCCACCTTGTGAAAAGGATTCAAGCCGCCCCCACCACCGCCACAAGACGCCTACAAACGGCTTTTCGTGCATGGCGAACCAAAGCAAAAAAATTGCTAAAGCGAATAACGGAAACTGAATCAAATGCCATGGGGCCGAATATCCAAACGCGAGGACGGCGACCAACAACCAAGGTATCGTCCAGAATTTTTTGCCCTCGCGCCAATACATTGACGCTTCCCAAATCGAAATCAGGGAGAGAAGTAGGAAAAACAGCAACGGTGCATAGTGACGTATGAACAGAGACATCTCTAAGACCATCGTCTGCCCAAAAAAGAGGATGGTGACCAGCAACGTTTGCTTCCAGTTTGAGTAACCCCTCCAATTGGTATAGACCACGTATAGCAGCCAAGTCGCAACGGTGAAGAGAAGGGGCACGACCCGGGCCGACCTTATTGAGACATCGAATATTTGGAACGCCCAGGCCGTCCATTGCGTGATTGCTTGCGACCGAACGTATTGCTCTTGGAAAACGGCCTGACATTGGTGGAATGCAACTTGGAATGGATTTCCGGTAAGTAGCAGGCCCTTTGCAGCACCGAGATGAAAAAATTCGTCTTGCCAACCCGCAAGATGCCCAGCCAATACATACCAGACTGCGATAAATGTTGCGACTGCCGCCAAAGTCAGAACTGGAAACGAGATTCTACTAACCACTGGCACCCTGAATTTCCCAATCGCGATTGATCGAGACCACTAACTGGCCTCATCCAGGGCCAGCGTGGCGTCCGTCAATTGAGTCGATCGGTCGCCTGTGCTGGGTTGGGCCGAGATGGCACCAGCCTTAAGTAAGAAGACTAGACCCAGTAGACCAGTGAGGGCGGTTGCAATCACCTGGCTGCCGTGCATGAAGAATCCGACGGCTGTGGCCTCAGCGGGGCTTAAATCCGTGAATAGGACCAACCCAATCGCCCAACCTCCCTCGATTACGCCAAACCCGCTGACGGATATTGGCAACCATGCAGCCAGGGTAACCATGGTAATCACCACCAGAAGCAGGCCCAAGTTATGGTCCACCCCGACAGCCCATAGAAGCAGCAGGTTAAACCCGAATGATGCTCCGTATACGCCAACGGTCAGCGCCAGGGTCTTGGAGAACACCGCCGGTTCACGGATCCGCTCGAGCTGTGCCGGAATCTCGTGAAGCCGTTCGCCGATGATCTCAACGAGCGACCATGTCTTCCAGGGCCCGAGGCGGGCCGCAAACAGCCATCCGGAGATCGCCAACTTAAACAAAGGACTGGCAAAGTACATTCCGGCGACCACAGCCACAAATGCCACCGCCAGGGCTGGTATAAGGTTCTGAGAGTATCCACTCTCCGGGTCTCCGACCACTAGAAGACCGACTAATCCGGCAAATATAATAATCGTTAGATCGAACAATCGTGACGAGAACAGGCTGCTAACGCCGGCGCTGGTCCGCTGACCTAGCCACCGGTGTGATAAGGCAACATAAGAGACTTCCCCGGTACGAAATGGCAAAGTCTGCGACAGAAAATTGTGATACAGCGCGATCGGGAAAATAAGCCGCATCGGTACGCCGCTGTCTCCAAGGAGCACACGGAACCGCATTGCCCGGATCAGGTTCAGCAACATGTATAGGCCAAACAGAGCCACGGGAACCCATAGCGGAATCTGCTTGGCAATCACCGCGAACGCCTGGAGGTCGGCAAACAATAAAAGATAGACGACCAGACAGATGGACACGGCCAAGCTTGCCGAACCCCAAAGAGTCCGTCTAGCAAAAAGGCGGTCACGGATTGAAAACGAAATGTTGCTCAAGAGTTCAAAGCACCCACTGGGTTTCTAGAAAAGTTGGACGGTAACGAAAACAAGATCAGTCGACGGTCCAATCGCGTTGACGCATCACGTGCTTCCGTAGAAATCGGCTATCGAATAGACCACTCTTTTCATTTCTTCATCCGTGAGAAAAGGATGAACCGGCAGAGAAAGCACGCGCTCTGATAGGCGGATAGAGTTGGGGAAATCCCGGTCATCTGCACCAACGCCGGCGAACATCGGTTCCCGGTGCAAGGGTTGAGAGTAATGAACGGCCACCTCGATACCCGCTTCTTCAAGCCAGTTCTTCAACGCGTTTCGCTCGTCGGATTTCAATACAAATTTATGATAGATATGGGACACTCCTTCGGACCTTGGCGGGAGCTCGAGAGAACCGATATGGCTTAGTCCATCGATGTAGTGACCCGCTATCTCCCGGCGCCGTTCAGCCCATTCCGCGGCATGACGGAATTTCGCGGACAACAGGGCCGCAGTTGTGCAAGGCATTTGCGAGTTGTAACCGAGATGGACGAAGCCTTCTGCGCCCGACTTACCGTGGTAACGCAGCCGCTCGACGTGCCTGGCCAGTTCTGCGTCGTCTGTAAGCAGCAGGCCTCCACTTCCCGGAGCGCTCACAACTTTGGTTGGATCGAAACTTATACAGCTAGCTTTGCCGACTGACCCTCCTGGCCAGGACCCATAACTGGCTCCCAAAACCTGTGCCGAATCCTCAATCAGCACCAAATTATGAGAGCGGGCGAAGTCTTCGACCGGGGCAGGATCGGACATGCGGCCGAATAGGTGTACGAAAATCATTGCCTTGGTGTTTTTGGTCACGACAGTGGCCGCGTTCTCGAGGTCCATGACCATTGCGTCGTCTATGTCAACGAATACCGGTTTTGCGCCTGCCCTCAATATGCATGAGGCCGAGGCAGCGAATGTAAAGTCCGGCACCAACACTTCGTCCCCTGGCTTTACTCCAACCGCCAAGAGGGCGAAGAAGAGAGCATCGGTGCAAGAATTTACGGCCACCGCGTGCTCGCGGTGGCAAATGGCCGCTACCTGTTCCTCTAGTTCCTGCACCTCTCGCCCTTGCAGCATCTGACCCGAAATCATTGTCTCTTCGATCAAGGACATGTACTCGTCCCGGTAGGCCGCGAATTCACGGGCAACTCCGTAGAAGGGGACCTTGAGTATTTGATTCGCGCTATTCATCATCTGTCAGTCTACAATGCTGGCTTGAAGTTGCGTAGATAGGTCTACGGGTCGAGATCCATGTGGCTTCTGACAAAGTCGATGTATTCAGCCAACCCAGTCTCGAGGTTGCGCTTCGGATCGTAGCCCAACAGCTGTCGGGCCTTTGAGATATCTAGAGACCCGCGATTTGGCCGGTGGGGGTCAGCGGGTTCGATTTTGTACCTGACATCGGGTATCATTTTTTCCAGGATCTCTACGAACTCTAGAAGTGTTCTCCCTTCCCCTCTGGTGATGTTGAAAATCTGGTTCCTCGCAGCTGGCTCCAATGCGGCTCGAACGAATCCGTCTGCTACGTCTTCAACGAACGTGAAATCCAGGGCGTTTTGGCCCCCGCCTTTAAGGATCAATTCTTTTCCCTGAAGAGCGTTCTCCACAAAGATTTGACTCACGCGCCGGTTTACGTCCGTGGGCCCGTAAACCGCGGACGGACGGACGATGGTGTAATCGACTCCGAATCGTCGCCCGAATACCTGAGTCATTATCTCTCCGGCCAACTTGGTGCCGCCGTAAACGTCCTTCGGCTCTTTAGGATGTTCTTCATCTGCTGGAACACGCTGGAAGTCGCCGTAAACCATGCTGGAACTGGCAAACACAAACCGCTCGACGAAGTCCACGTCCCGCACCGCTTCTAACAG
>CAYMZL010000115.1:0-7041 GCA_964394825.1 uncultured Dehalococcoidia bacterium
TGGGAAAGTGTTAGCTGGACTCTAGCTATTGGACTCGACGAGGCGGGCCTTGTCCATCTCTTCCTGCAGGGCCGGCACCGGGTTGGGGTCGGCGAAAACGTCCTTGTTGGAGTAGTCGGGCGCCTTCCCGGTGGGGTTGGTGATCCAGACCGAAGCCTCCAGGGCGATGCCGCTGAAGTCGTGGAAATAGATCGAGTGGATGAAGTTGTGGTCAATCACCGTGGTTACTTCCTGGCCGGCATCCGCCAGCCGCTTCTGCAGCTCCAGCAACTCATCTTCGGTCTCAACGTCGAAGGAAACGTGGTCGAACTGGATCCTGCCCGCCGCTTCCAGTCCCGCGGGCTTGTGGAAGTCCTCGGCGCCCTCCCATTCGAAGAAGGCGATGGTCGAGTTGGGGCCGGTCTCGAAGAAGTAGTGCCGCGCCCTCAGGCCGTTGGGGTTGTTGCCGATGGCCCCGACCAAGGGGAAACCCAAAACGTCCCTATAGAAGCGGACGGTCTTTTCCATGTCGTTGGTTACCATTGCCAGGTGATTGATTCCGCGTGTCCTCATCTTGCCTCCAGGCTTTCCAGCCGCCTTGTGGCCGCTGGATTTTAAGTATATCACTGGGCTGGAAAACCGGCCCTAAAAGTACTTGCAGGCGAATTATGATTGCTTGCGCAAGTATTGTTGCTGCAACTATACCGGCAAGTTGTTGCTTTGTCAACCATCTTCCAGCATTCTCTCAAATCGGTGTACAAACCAACGGCGGCATTGCCCCGAGCGGGATAATGTAGAATCGGTCCAACTTGGTATGAGGAGCTGAATGATCCTTTGCAAAATACCGGCGGCGTGCAGCTCAAGGCGGTGGTGTTCGACTGGGACCTGACCCTATGGAACAGTTGGGACATCCACATGAGTCTGATGAATCAGACTGCCGACGCTTTGGCATATCCCCGGCCCGTTGCCGCCGACCTGGCCAGGGAGTATTCCCGTCCTTTCCTTGAGCATCTGGCCTGGTTCTTCCCCGGCAAACAGGAAGAGGTTGTCGACACCTACATGGGTTTTTACTACGACGTCGTTTGGCAGGAGTGCCGCCTGTATCCGGGGGTTGCGGAACTGCTGCGGCAACTCAAGAACAACGGCTACCGCACGGCGGTCCTGTCCGACAAGCGGCGGGTCTTCGGTGTCCCAGAATTTGAGCATTCAGGATTGGCCTCTGTGGTTGACCAGGTCCTGTTCCTCGCGGATGGCATGGCCCCCAAGCCGGACCCCTCCGGCCTGCGAGATGTGATGGAATCGTTGGATGTTTCTCCCCTTGAATGCCTTTTCGTGGGAGACAGCCACCGGGACATCCAGTGCGCCCGGCGGGCCGGCGCCCGGGGTGGCGCGGCGTTGTGGGCGTCGGTGGAGCGGGAGCGGGTGTTGGCCCTTGAGCCGGAGTTCCGTTGGGAGAGAGTGGAGGACGTGGCGCTGACCCTGGGGTTGAGAGCCGCCTAGCGGATTATCTTCCGCGTTTCGGGCGCGTTCCCGGCGCGTTCCGGCGGTCTAAACCGGCAACCTTAAAGACGCCGCGTCGTGCTGCTCGTCGGCGTGGTAGGAACTGCGCACCAGAGGTCCCGACGCCACGTGCTTGAACCCCATGGCGTCCCCGGCCTTCCGCAGCTCGTCGAACTCCTCGGGCCGGTAGTAGCGATCGACGGCCACATGCCGGTGCGAGGGACGGAGGTACTGGCCGATGGTCAGCAGGTCGCAGTCCACCTTCCGCAGGTCCGCCATGGTCTCCAAGACTTCTTCGGTGGTCTCGCCCATGCCCAGGATGATGCCCGACTTGGTGACCGTGGTGGGCTTGATGTCCTTGGCCTTGGCCAGCAACTCCAAGGAAAGTTGGTAGTCGCCCTTGGGCCGCACCTTGGGAAAGATGCGCGCGGAGGACTCGATGTTGTGGTTCAAAACCGCGGGCCCGGCGTCGATGACCCGCTTCAAGGCGGGCCAAGACCCGGCGAAGTCGGGAATCAGCACCTCCACCCGGCAGTCAGGGCTGGTCTCCCTGATCTTGTCGATGCACGACGCGAAGATGTACGCGCCGCCGTCGGGCAGGTCGTCCCGGTTGACCGAGGTGATCACGCAGTAGCGCAGCCCCATGGACTGGACGACGTCAGCCAGGCGCTTGGGTTCCTGCAGGTCCAGGCCGTTGGGGCGGCCGGTTGTCACGGCGCAGTAGTGACAGCGCCGGGTGCAGATCTCGCCCAGAATCATGAAGGTGGCGGTGCCCCGGTCCCAACATTCGCCGATATTGGGGCAGCGTGCCTCTTCGCAGACGGTGTGCAGCTTCTGACCACGCATGAGGTTCTGTAGCTCAAGATAGCGGGGGCTGCCCGGCATCTTTACCTTGAGCCATTCGGGCAGACGAGGTCTGGTCTCCATCTTTTCGGGGCGTAGGGTCATTCGCTCTCCAGTCGGTGAAAACCTGCGCTCTGAGCCGGCTACGAGGCTCGATGATGTCAAGCAATTATAACAAGGATCACAAGAGGCGTATGGGAGCGCGGCCGGGCCGCCGCTTCTCGGCGGCGATGGTGGCGTCGATGTCGGCCACCGCCTGCTCCAGTTTGTCCTTGCGGTTCACCACCTGGTGGTTGAACAGACCGGCCTGCTGCAACTCTTCGGACGCGGTTTTCAGCCGCAGTTCCATCTCCGGGGTTGACTCGGTCATACGTTGAGACAGGCGGTCCCGCAATTCGTCGAATGAACCGGGCGCCATGAAGATGAATAGCGCGTCCGGGGCCATCTTCCTAACCGTGGCCGCTCCTTGTACATCGATCTTCAAGATGACGTCCTTGCCCGCCTCCAAGCCGGAGGTCACCTGGCTCCGGGGGACGCCGTACCAACGGCCGTACACCTGGGCGCACTCCACGAATTCGTTCCGGTCCTTCATGCGGAGAAAGGTGGGCTCGTCCAGAAAGATGTAGTCGACACCGTCCTGCTCTCCGGCGCGGATGGGCCTGGTGGTGGCGGTGACCACGAAGTGCCACGGCCGGTCCAGCTTGCGCAGTTCGGAAAGAGCGGCGTCCTTGCCCACTCCCGACGGTCCCGAAAGCACCACCAACAGCGGTGGGGCGTCACTCCCCGGTGGCGTATTGGATGGGGTTTCAGGCACCTTGTTTATCCGGCGTCCTGGAGCAGCAGGTCCAGGTCCTGCCAGAACTCGGGGTAGGACACCGAGGCGTCCGCCGCGCCGTGGACCGTGGTCTCGCCGCCGGCAAGTAGTCCGGCCACCGCCATGGACATGGCCAGCCGGTGATCACCGTGGCTCTCGCAATCGGCACCTGTTAGCGTGCCGGCGCCCGGACCCTTTCCATGGATGACCATGCCGTCTTCCTTGGCTTCGATGTCCGCGCCCAGGCGGGTGAGTTCCGCAACGGTGGCGGCGATGCGGTCCGTTTCTTTCACCCGCAGTTCCGCCGCGTCCCGTATCACGGTGTCGCCGCTGGCGAAACAGGCGGCAACCGCCAGGATGGGCACTTCGTCCATCATGCGGGGAATCAGGTCGCCGCCGATCTCGATACCGTGCAGTTCGGCGGGGGTGACGAGAATGTCGGCCACCGGTTCTCCGCCTTCGTTGCGTTGGTTCACCAGTTGGAGCGCGTCGCCGGCGCCCATCTCTTGAAGCACGTCCACGATTCCGGTGCGGCTGGGGTTCAGGCCCACCCCGCGGACCAGGATGCGGGAGTTCTGGTGGCAGAGGCCCGCCACCATCCAGAATGCGGCCGAGCTGATGTCGCCGGGCACGGTGATATCGACTGCATTTAGCCGGGCTGGGTGAATGACCAGGTCCAGGCCGTTCTCTTCAATCTTTCCGCCCATGGCCGAGACCATCCGCTCGGTGTGGTCCCGGGAAAGCGCCGGCTGGTGGATCACGGTCTGGCCCCCGGCGGACAGGCCCGCCAGTATGATTGCCGACTTCACCTGGGCGCTGGCCATGGGCAGGTCGTATTCGATACCCCGCAGGCCGCCGCCCCGGATCACCAACGGCGCCAGGGAGTCGTTCTGGCGGCCCATGATCTGGGCTCCCATCTGCTTCAGAGGTTGGACGATCCGCTGCATGGGGCGGCTCCGCAGGGAACCGTCGCCGGTGATGACCGTAACGAATGACTGGGAAGCCAAGATTCCCGAAAGCAGCCTCATGGATGTTCCGCTGTTTCCGGCATCCAAGATGTCGGAAGGTTCTTCCAGTTCGGGGCCTTGACCTTTTACGGTGTAGCTGCCGGGAGCTCCCGCCGGTTCGATGCTGACGCCCATGGCCCGTAGGCAGCGCATGGTGGAGATCACGTCTTTGCCGCCTGACAGGCCTTGCACCAAGGCGTCGCCCTGGGCGATGGCGTTTAGAATCAACGACCGGTGGGAGATGGATTTATCCCCTGGAACGGAGAGGACGCCGCCCAACGACGCGGGACGGCTGATGCTGCGGGAGGGGCTGGATGGAGGGGCGGTGCTCATGGTGTGGTCTTACTCGCGGTGGCCGGACCAGTCCCACGGG
Source organism: uncultured Dehalococcoidia bacterium (assembly GCA_964394825.1). GTDB lineage: Bacteria > Chloroflexota > Dehalococcoidia > Lucifugimonadales > UBA3495 > UBA9611. Next base: position 4,517 of record CAYMZL010000115.1, read on the forward strand.
CGGGTGTCGCCGCCGTGGCGATGCGGCTAGTCCTTCTTGCCCGGGCGGTCCTTCCCCCCGCCAAAGATCTTCCTTTGGGCTTCCATCGCCTTGCGGCCGATGAACATCTCGCTCATGCTTTCACCAAAGCTGGGAATCTCAGGGCCGGAAACCCGGTCGAGGGTGGTGAATATCCCCGCCTGCCAACGTGCCCGGGCATCCATGGCATCGACGAACACCTGATGCATCGCGTCCGAGTCGGGCCCGTTCTCGGCGGCCAGCATGTTGCGTAGGTCGTACAACTCCCTGATGTAGGCGTCCATCCAGGCGACTATGGGTTCCGGGTTGGTCATGCAGATGTCCCGGTGCATCACCGGGTCGCCCGACGCCAGGCGGGAGAGGTCGCCGAAACCGGAGGAAGCCAACTGGCCGATGTCGTCCCAGTTGGCGCTCTTGGATGTGCAGCCCATCAGCGCCACCGACATCATAAAAGGAAGATGGCTGGCCGCGGCCACAAAGCTGTCGTGCTCTTCCGCTCCGATGAAGAAGGGCTTGGCGCCGATCGCCTCGGCCAGGGTCGTGATCGAGGAAACTGCGGCTCTGTCGGCGGTGACGCTGGGAACTATGCAGTAGGCCTTGCCCTTGAACATGGCGCCGTCGGCGTTCTTTGGGCCGGATAGTTCTTTGCCGGCCATGGGATGGCCGCCGACGAAGTTCACGTGCTTGGGGAGTACTTCATCGGCCCATTGCAGCACCACCTGCTTGGAGCTTCCCACGTCTGTTACCACGCAGCCTTCTTGAAAATCGTTGGCGGAGAATTCCATCATCTCCCGCATGGCCATGATTGGGATGGCGAACACGACCACGTCGGCCCCTCTGATGGCGTTGGCGAGGCGGGTTTCAACCTTCTTGAACGCCCCGGATTTCTGGGCGCCGGAGCGGGCGGTACTGTCGTAGTCGGTGCCTACGACATCCACTTGTAGATTGGAGGCTTTGATGGCCAGGGCCAGGGAAGTGCCCATCAGGCCGGTGCCTACGATTGCGATTGTGGTCAAAGATGCCTCCGGAAGTTCGGCGTGGATTTATCAGTGAACCGCCAGCCCGCCTGGAGGGTTTATTTTACACCATACGGCGCGTAGCGGGAACTTTAATGCCGGGCTTGAATCAGAGAGGGGGGAGGAGGACTGGCTGCTTCTGCCCGGTTATCCACGGGAGGCCAGGGCCGTCTCCACGATGTCGGCGCGGACCACCTTGCTATAGGGCTGCCGCTCCTTGGCGAGCCCGGCGGCGATAAGGATGTCGTGGAGGTTTTCGTATTCCGGCTGCGCCAACACCGGATCAGTGGGCCAATTGTCCTGGGCCTTCAGCCTGGCCACCGATTTGACCACCAGGTCCAAGCTCACCTCGGGAAAGAAACCGGCCACCGCCGCTCCCACTTCGGGGGCGTCATGGGCCGCCAACCAGTCTAAGGCATTGGCAAAGCCCACGGTGAACCGTTGCACGGTTTCCGGCTGGGACTCCAAGAACCGGTTGGTCGCCGCGAAGGAACTGTAGGCCAGGTGTCCGTTCTCCGGGCCCAGGGCTGCTGCCAAGTGGCCGGCGCCGTCGTCCAAGAGTTGCTCCGCTGCGGGCTGGGGAACGTGGATATACTCGGCTTTGCCCCCGCGGAAAGCGGCCACGGCTTCGTCCAGAGTTAGTCCGGTGACCAGGTCCAACTCCGACGGCTCGACGCCGTGCCGGCGCAGGGCGAACTGGAGCGAGGCCCAGGGCATGGGAGAGAACCCCACGGGAATCAGTTTGGCGCCCTTCAGCGACTCCCAGCGAAAGGGTTCGTGCCCAGAGGGGTCCGGCTTAGTCCGGCTCAGGACGAAAAACCCGTCCCTGGAATTGATCTTGGCGAAGTGGACCGGGACCGTTTCGGCCCCCCAGTCGGAGGCGATGATCGAGCGCATTATGCCGCTTTGAGCGATGTCCGCTCCGCCTCGGTTCAGGGCGCTCATCGGGTGGGCAAACTCGGGCGGGCAGGTCTTGAAATCGACGTCCAGGCCCTCTTTCTCCAGGAACCCTCCGGCCACCGAGACGTAGATCGGAGTGTAGAACACGGAACGGAAGGTCTCGATGAGCCTCAGAGGCAGCCGGTTACTGGTGGAGGCCAAGTTGTCTCCTTCAGAAATCTGGGTCTGGCGCGGCCAGGCGTTCTGGGTTGGCTAGGCGTCAAGGAAAGGCATCAGCGCGCTCAGGAAAGCCTCGGGGTCTTCCACCTGGGGGATATGGCCCAGGCCGGGCAGGACCACCTTCTGGGCATTGACGATGTTGTTGTGTAGAAGTTCCTCTCCGTCCCGCAGCCGGTCGACCTCGCCGTAAAGCACCATGGTGGAGGAAGCCTTGACTCTGGGCAGCCGGGACATGATGTCGTAGTGCGCCAGGGACTCCATCAGTTTGCCGACCCACACACCGGCCTTGGCCCGGCTCTGGTTGTTGGCCTGCAACCATTCCTGCCTGGGTTCGGCGAAAGTCGTGGCTTCCTTCAGGCCCTTCAGGGTCCG
>CAYMZL010000116.1:0-7025 GCA_964394825.1 uncultured Dehalococcoidia bacterium
AGTGCGTCTTTCACCCGTTCCACCAGGTTGGTTTTGGTGGCGACGGACTTACCGCAGACCACCAGAATCCGCCGGGCCCGGAGCCGGTCAACCTCGTCCGCCAACTTGCCGATGGCGTCCGTTCCGGCATGGACCCGCACGGGATAGCCGACGAATCGAAAGGAATCTGTGGCCACGGTTTAACTTCTCCTGGACCGGGCTGCGGCAGCCACTAATGGTGCCACCGGAGTCGGCATTTGGCAACCGACACTCGGGCTCAGTTCTTTGGCGGGGCACAGTGGTAAAATCGTAACCGAGTAGAGCCATGCCAGACCTAACCAGAAAACTTACTCCTTCAGTTCAGCAATACGATCTCTTCGTACGTCTGACAAACCAAAAACCTCGGGGCAAGGCCACATTCACTGCCGAAGTTGCTTGTTTGTGGCGGGTCATGGATTATGAAGTCTTGTCTTGCGATTTGCTCAGTTGGGTCGAAGATCCATCCTCGATATCGAACGACCAACTGGGATCCCCCGACCTCCCATAGGCCTAACCTGGAAGCTGGCTTTGCTCGCTCTATTCCCTGGGAAGTCCGCCTGATAAAACTCAATTATTGACGCCTCAAAAAGAGGTATTTCTACGGAGTCTTCGTTGAAGGCATGGACACTGTCAAAGTCTTCTGCTCTTCCTGAAACTATTAAACCATTGATTAATCGAACATGAACTCCGGCCCCGATCCGAAAGGCTGCGCCCGGCTTTGGCGAGCTATTCGATAGCGTGATTGTAATGGTGTAAATCCGCCCAGACTCCATGTCAATCGGAACTGCAACTGACACTACCGGGCGGAGGCGGTACGGCAATGGAGTAAGACTCGATTCCGGAACCGTCAATTGGACGACGGTGGAAGAAGGGCGGATGGTGGCATCACCAACAGAATTAGATCGTGTGGGAGCTAATAACGGTTGAGGCAACCTGCTCTGCTGCTCGGGAGATGTGCGTTGAGCGCCTGTGGCAGCCACATACCCAATCAAACTAGACTCCACAGCGACCAGCACCAAAAGGACAGGTACAGGCATCAGCGCGGAAAAAAACTGTGCTGATCAGGGCAAGAAAAAAAGGCATCAGACCGGCGATTATGCCGATAGCTTCTGGAGCCATATCAGTTTGCCGAATCGTGACGGTGGTTCAACAAAATTGATTGTCAGGGGTTATCGGGTATGAAAAACTAAATGACGGTAGCAACGAGCGATGAACATAAAAAGCTCTGGATATCGGACGAGTCTGCCCAACCTCGGATATCGCTTTGGGGTATTAGAGGTGGAATAATGGGATTGTTCACTAAGACCAGAGTTCAATACCAAAATGCAAAGCAGGGTTGAAATAGACAGTTCCAAATGATTAGGCAGTGGAACCCTCGCAGGCACAGGATACTAAACTGCGAGACTGTGTCTCCTTGAAGAAATCCGTGATTGCGTAGGGATGGGCATGATTCTTCTACACTTTTAGCAAGTCCAGTGACCGGGCACGCCCCTCTAGGACTGAGCGGAGATTTTCGTGACCGTCCTTGCTGAAGTAATCCAACCACTGATGGTGGGCCAGCGAACTTGGCAATCTCGATGAGTCTAGTCTAACTGGGATGACAAATGTAGCCCCATCAACTTTGGTATTTGCTGCAGCGAAAGCCATCTGTATCTCCTTTTGCATAAAGCCGCGTCCTTTCGTGGAATTGGAAGAAATACAGACAATTGCAACGTCGCTCTCGCTAATCGCCTTTTCAATTTCGCTTTGCCAATGTTGCCCTGGCTGCAAAGCTTCGGTATCTAACCACACGTCAAATCCATCGGCTCCCAATTGCTGATACATTTCGCGAACGGTCGCCGAGTCGCTTCGCACGTGGCTCAGAAATACCTTCAATGGTCGTCTCTGCGTCTCTAATGTTTTATGAACAATGAATTCTGCGAATTGGCGTATCACAATTTCACGCTCTGTGGGACTTATTGTCTCAATTGGATCCCGCTGGATAAACGCTCGCATTAGACCTACGTCTTGAGTCAGGTAACTCGTCAGCACCGCCATAATTGGTTCCAATTTAGGTGCTGTCCCTTGGCGTTCCCGAAGATGATCCAAAATCGATGTTACCATCGCGTGAAAAGAACGCCGATTTCTATCAAAATAATCAATCAATCCTAACGGTTCCAACCAATCTGAAGGATTTAGACTAGCGCCAGTAGGAGATTCTGGCGAAGCGAGAGAATCCGCAAATTGCGGCCAGCGCAACCGTTTCAAGAAATCTTCAGGAGAAGGAACCGCAGAGACCGCATCTGAAAGCACCTGGAAAAACATTCCTACTTCGCCCGAAGATTTATTTGGGTAATAAATTCGTTCGTCTACTCCTAGAGCGTGAACATGCAATCCAACGGGTTGGTCTGGTAACAATTGTCGGGAAATATATTCCCAGGACAAAAGGGCGTTATTAACACCAGATGAGTTGTCCTCTGCGTCTGTTGGATCGCTGGAGGGAAGTACATATAACGTTACCGAGTAGGATAGTAGCTCGTCGGAATCATGCTCTCTCCCGTGAACAAAGAATTTAATCGCATGACTAGGGTAGATCTGCAATAAACCTCGGGTTGACCAATCTCCGGGAGGCCCCAGCGGCATTTGATTATCAATTTGGGATCCCAAAATAGTCCCTTCTCTAGGTTCATGCCCAGAGTCAATTAGGACGGTGCCCGGCTTATTTAAGAACCCGTACAATCGTCTTGAGAAGTTTGAGTAAGAATTGTTAAGGTACGAGGTGCTCATTTACCATCTCCATAGCGCTCCAGGTCTTCAATGAGGGTAAACGCTGCTAAGGCGATCTGAATTTCATATCCAAATGTTGGGCTATTACCTGGTTGCGTCTTAAGTACCATTTGAAATTCCGCCAGACTCGATGGGATAGGAGAGTCGATGGGTAGATTTAGCGTTTGAACGATCTTGGGCCAAACTTCGGTTATTCGCGACCGGCCATACGATTCAATTACGCGCGAAGCACCATCGGCCGAAGACAAGGATTTTTCTAAGCTGCCACCCGAACTCGGAAACTCGACTAATCCTTGGGAGTCATTGTTTCCGGGATCGGAAATCACCGCCGAAGGAGCGAGTTGGCGAGCTAGATCGATAGCAAGTAGCGTAACCACCGTGGAATTCTCGATTTTGGGTGTAATTAACCCCGAATGACTACCTGGCAAAGTCCCCTTCACGGTATCTGAAGATGTCAAAAAAACTTCATTGACGACCTTTGGTACAAGACGGTCAGAACTCGCGTGGTAAATCGTCGTAGTTGGATAGTGTTTATCCTCCCTTATGCAGCGGTTTACGAGTTCTTGGTATTCGTTCCTCAACTCAACTAACCGAATGTTACCGAGCTCTAAGATGTCAAGTTTTTTATTTAGCATGCCCAATGTAAACCGGTTTACGATCAAGGCCATGCGGGATCCTCCCAGAGGGACGGCCAACATGATTACGTGTCGAAATGCGCCGAATAATGCTTCCCCGGTCTGATGAAGGTCCAACAAAAGTCGGCGAGTTACGATTCCTCCAAAGCTGTGAGTTATGACAAATATCGCCCGGTATCCCTCTAAGTTGGCTAAACACCACGGTTTGAGTTGCGCTACTACATCATCCAAGTTACGTCGGTCGAATTTACCAGTTCTGTAGTAAAAACTTGCTACATCAGAGAAACTGAGGGGTGGAACTCTCTCAAGTTTGTCTATCAGCGCATCCCATGTTTTTGTATGATGCCCGCCTAATCCGTGTATGAACAAGACTACACTTTTGTTGGCTCGAGGCAGGCCAGTAAACTCTTGAATCCAGCCATCTTGTACTGGAATCTTCCTCCGAACGGCTTGTAAATAGGGGTCACGCATTACACGATCGCAACGGTTGGATTAATGCCCAGAATTTTAGTGAAACCGTTTTTCAAGTAATTCGGGCCCGATGCCATGAGAGTCCGGCTGCAATGTTGCTGACATTACTGGCGGTCAGATCAGGGCTAATGTTTCGGGAAATTCATTCTTCGCTATCGAAATTAGAAATCAATTTTTATACGCGTTAGTATATTGGTCAGGATTTTGGACCGCAACAAAGCCCGGATTTGGAACGGGGCGGGGTTTTATGGTCTACGGCGTTCCTCGTGAACCTGGCTGGGTGTTAGAATCGGGATTGGGAAACCCATGCCAGACCTAACCAAGAAAGACGAAGCCCGCATGTTGCGCTACCGGGGTCAGAGCCTGCGGTTGCTGCAAGACGCCATGGATCAGATACGCGGCGGCCGCTGGGGCCGCTGCGAAGAACTGCTGTGGGGCAGCCTGACGCTGGCGGTGAAGGGCGTTGCCCTGGGCAGGGGCCGGAAGTTGGATGGCCAGAAGGCCGTTGAGGACTATGCCCACGAGTTGGGCCAAGAAAACCGGGACCGGCGTATCCGGGAGGCCTTCACCAAGCTTGCGTCCTTCGGCGACACCGCGGAGCGGGTACGCGAGTCCCGGATCAGGGCCGACCATCTGGTGGCGACCCTGGAGGATGTCACCGGGGCCGTCGAGCGGCTCTGGGACCTGGCGCCCGGCGGCGGCCTGCTTCCCGGACCAACCACGGATGCACCGGAAGAACCCGACGAACTCGAAGAGATGGACGGTGGTTCCCGTTGAAACGAATTAATCTGTTGGCGTCGGCTCATGAAAACGCCGTGAGCGGCAACGGCAACGGCCCAACGGTCGCCATCCACACCCACGGCTGCAAACTGAACCAGGCCGATAGCCAGGTCTTGGCCCGGCAGTTTCAACAGGCTGGGTTCACGGTGGTCAAGTCCGCGGCCCAGGCCGACGTGGTGGTGCTGAATTCCTGCACCGTGACCGCCACCTCCGACGCCAAGGCCCGCCAGTACCTGCGCCGCGCCCGCCGCGCCAACCCGGATGCCCTGGTGGTGGCCACCGGCTGCTACGCTCAGAGGGCCAAAGAAGACCTCTCCGCCATGGATGCCGTCTCTTTAGTCCTGGACAACCGCCACAAGCAAAGCTTGGTTTCCATAGTCGCCGCTAAGCTCAACATTGACTCAGACCGCTCCATAGAAAACGGGCCTTTGGCCCTGGGGCGAAGCCGGGCTATGGTTAAGATTCAGGAGGGCTGCGACCAGGTCTGCGCCTACTGCATCGTGCCCAAGGTTAGGGGCCGGGAACGGAGCATCCCGCCCGAGGAAATCATCGCCGAGATCAACGGCCGGGTTGGGTGCCGGGAGGCGGTGTTGACCGGGACCCAACTGGGCACCTACGGTTTCGACCTGCCAAACACCAATCTTCGGGACCTGGTGGGACGGGTTTTGGCCGAAACGTCCATCGACCGGCTCAGGGTGTCTTCGCTCCAAGCCCAGGAGATCACAACCGATTTATTGGAGCTTTGGCAGGACCCCCGCCTCTGCCCCCACTTTCACATCCCGCTGCAGAGCGGCAGCGATACCATATTGCGGTCCATGCGCCGGCGCTATGACACCGCCCGGTTCGCGGAGACGGTGGAGTTGGTGCGGGAGAGGGTCCCGGACGCCGGAATAACCACCGATGTCATCGTGGGCTTTCCCGGCGAGGGCGCCAGGGAGTTTGCCGAGAGCTACAGCTTCGCCGCGTCAATGAGCTTCAGCGGCCTGCACGTTTTTCCCTACTCCATCAGACCGGGAACATCGGCTGCCCATCTGAGCGGGCACGTGGAGGACGTCAAGAAACGGGAGCGGACCGGGGAGATGCTGGAATTGGCGGCCGCGGCGGCCAGGGAGTTTCGACAGACGGCGTTGGGCCAGACCAGGCCCGTGCTTTGGGAGCCGGCCAAAGGGAAAGAATCGGGGGGAGTTTGGAGCGGACTCACCGACAATTACCTACGGGTCAGAACGCAGAGCAGCCGGGACTTGGGCAACATCATAACGGACACCCGATTGACTGCCCTGGATGAAGACCGGGTCACCGGCGAAGTCGACTAGCTGGGTCCCATATTAAACCAACCGTGGCGGTAACTTTACCCAATCTTTCCTCGTCCACCCAGTAATAATGTCACCCTGAGTGAAGCGAAGGGTCTCTTTGCTTGGATGGGACAAGGCTTCACCGCGAAAAGAGCTTCTTTCACGACGCGTCGGGAGCGCTCCTCTGAATGACAGATGGAGCAGATCGGGTTTCGGAGCCGGTTATCGATTTCGCTTATAGGTCTACGGGCCTGAGATAACCCATCTCGCCGCGGCGCTCCAGATATCCCGCCTTGATATCGTGGCCGTGGGAGAAGACCAAAAGCCAGCCTTGGCGCTCGGCCTGGTTCAACAAGTCCCGCTTCGCCTCCAGCGTGACCTCGGGAGAACTGTCAAAAGCGGAGATGGCGACCAGGTTGAGGTGATGGGGCGTGGGAACGATGTCCCCAAGGAACACCACCCGCTCGCCGCCATGGTTGAACATGACCATCTGGTGGCCCAGGGCATGGCCGTCGGTGACAATCACATTCAGGCCGGGCAGGATCTCGGAATCGCCGTCCAGCAATTCCAACTGACCCCGTTCCTCGATGGGCAGGAAATTCTCGGAGCGGTGCACGCCATGACAACGCTCGTTGGGATTGCATGCCTCCTCCCAGCACTTACCCTGGACGTAATATTTGGCCTTGGGGAAGGTGGGCACCAAGTTGCCGGCCCGGTCCAGCCGGGTGCAACCGCCCGAATGGTCAAAATGCAGATGGGAAAGGACCACTGCGCTGATATCCTTGGGAGTGAGGCCCACGCCCTTTAAGCCCTTCAACAGGCGGCTGGGGACCAACCCGAGATTCTCTTTATCTTGATCGACTTCTTTGGAGCCGATCCCGGTATCCACAAGTACGTTCTGTCCGCTTACTTGCAGCAACAAACAATTCAACCCCAGGGTCATCCGGTTCTTCCGGTCCGTGACAACGGTGTTCTCCCAGGCAACCTTTGGCACCTGGCCGAACATGGACCCGCCGTCCAACTTGATGACCCCATCACTGATGATCTTTACCGATGTCGACAT
>CAYMZL010000117.1:0-6928 GCA_964394825.1 uncultured Dehalococcoidia bacterium
GGAATGGCTGATGGGACAGGGTACAGGCTCCGGAAATCTTGATGGCCACGTTGTCCAATGCCCCAAGTGATACCACGTTGGCCAGATCGGCGAAAGGCTCTGGCGGCACTGGTGGCTCGAAGGGTTGGACCAGACCCACATGATCGACCACAATCTGGGTATCTGGATTTCGGCGTGCCAACTCACCCAGGAGGGGCAGCACGCCCGAACACATGATATTCACCGGAAGACCAGCTTCTGCGCCGGCGGCGAGTATTCCATTGAGACCCGGGTCGTCCGCTTCGAACGACTGGCCCGTGAGCATGATGCGGCCTCCGACCACTCCTGGAGTCCCCGCCCACTCAGCGAAATCGTCGGCGATTGTTTTCGACTGCGGGTCGAACGGCCTGATCAAGCCGAACCGGCCCGGATGTTTCGCATATACCTCAAGTGCATAGCTGGCGTCGTAGCCATACATCCTGAATGGTGAAACCAGCAAAGCCCCATCAACGCCGACCGCGTCCATAGCCGCCACCATGTCGTCGCCGGTGACCTCATCCGGGCCCTGCAAGATCCCGTTCCAAGGACGCTCAGGACTATTCCGCTCGTAGGCATGGACTTGTGAGTCAATCGTTTTAGTTTGAGTCGCCATCGTACTTACCCCTTTCCTTGCTGGATTTCCATTTAACCCGCGCTGTCCGTGAATTCTGTCCCTGTGACCGCCTGCTAGCAGTGTAAAAGCGCCATTTGACCCCGTCAACATCCTTTCCAAGGCTAGGCAATACCGGTTGACCCGCTCAGGATACCGTTTTATTATTCGCGGCATCACGAGGATCCCATGTGGGGGCAATCAGTTTGATCTGGGAAATTCACGTTTGACGGGTGTTTACATTGGGGTTGCTCTTGAAGCGAGATTTGTTCAGATTGTCGGTCGTGGGTGTTTTTGCCGGCGTCCTAATCACAGCGATCTGCTGGCCCTACGGCAGCCTCGGAGGCGGCTCCAAGGCCCCTGAATTCAAGGCCATCGCCAACTGGATCAACTCCCGGCCCCTAACCATGGAAGAATTGCGGGGCCGCGTGGTGCTGGTAGATTTCTGGACCTACACCTGCGTCAACTGCATCCGCACCATGCCCTACCTGAAGGACTGGCACGCCAAATACGCTTCCAAGGGGCTGGTGATCGTCGGGGTGCACTCTCCCGAGTTCGAGTTTGAAAAGCTGACTGAAAACGTGACTGAGAACGCCCGGGATTTCGGCCTGGAATACCCCATCGCCCAAGATAACGACTTTCAGACATGGCGGGCTTACCGCAACCGGTTTTGGCCGGCCAAATACCTGGTGGACAAAGAGGGTGTGATCCGCTACAACCATTTTGGCGAAGGCGCATACGACGAAACCGAGCGGCGGATACGCAAGCTCTTGGAAGAGGCGGGCGCCGACCTATCCGACGTGCCCGAGGGCCTCCGGGCCGAGGAATCCCAGATTAGAGCGTTGGCTAGCTATAACCAGGTCACCCGGGAGTTATACGGCGGGACGAAGAGAAACAGACAGGGTAGCAGCGGCTCCGCGGGGCAGATCGAGTACTACCAGGGTGGGATGAGAGTCATCGAATATCTGGACCGGCTACCCCACCGGAACGATCGGTTCTACCTTCAAGGGACTTGGTACAACGATACTGAAGCTATCCGGCACGCCAGGCAGACCGAGAACTACGAGGATTACATCGCGCTGAAGTTCACCGGGACCAGCGTCAACGCAGTGATCAACCCAGAGAAGCCGGAGTCCTTCGAAGTGCGGGTAACCATCGACGGACGTCCTCTGGACCCGTCGGAGGCAGGCGCTGATCTGATTACGGCTGATGGGCGGAGCTACTTCACAGTCAACGGCGGCCGGATGTACCAGGTAGTTGCCCTGCCCGAGTTCGGGGAGCACGAACTGAAGCTCAGTTCCAACTCGGACGATTTCGCCCTCTTCGCGTTCACCTTTGGTGCGAATTCTCAAGGGCCGTAGCCGGGTCGTAAGGTGCTCCATCGATGGTGCCCCTGCGGCGGTGCGGTAATGAGCTTTTTACCTATTTAGACGAGGAGTTCCACTCGGTCCATAACCCCTGTCTCCCCGTCCAAGGTGAACTGAATCGGTGAAATTGTCGTGGGCCCGCCGCCAGCACGCGGCACGTCAGGCGGGCCAAAGTCTCAAAGCCTGATTGAAAGCCCAGTCACCCCAGGAAACGCGGCTGAGCTGCCTAGACGATGTAGCGGCCTCCCATGACGTTCAACCGGTCGCCCGTTATATAGCTGGACTCATCGGAGGCGAAGAACAAGCAGGCGTTGGCGATGTCTTGCACCGTCGCCTGGCGGCCCATGGGTAACGATTTCAGGTGATCGCCGGACCCTCGGTCCACACCGGCCTGAAACTCTGGGTACCACTCCGGGTTGCCACGGGAGGTGTCGGTGGAGCCGGGGTTCACCATGTTGGCGCGGACGTTGTAGGGCGCCATCTCCGCCGCCACCGCCCGAATCAGGCCCAACAGGCCGGTCTTCGCCGTGGTTACGACGCTGGTTTCGGGGCGTCCGGTGATGGCCGACTGTCCGCCCATGGCGATGATGCTGCCGTTCTTGCGCTCCATCATCCCCGGCAGCACCGCCTTGAACAGGTAGAACGCCGAGTGCAGGTTCACTCCCAGGGTGGCATGCGATTCCTCGTCGGAGACTTCCAATATGGGCTTGTGAGGGCGGATGGCCACGTTGCTGACCAGGATGTCAATCTTGCCCAGCGCCTTTATGCCGTCCTCCACCATCTTATTGACACTGGCGGCGTCGGAGACGTTGGCGATCACCGTGTGGGTTTTGACGCCCAGCTCCCGGCACTTGCCGGCCACTTCATCCAGTTCGGCCTGGCTGCTCCGGGTGTTGAGGACCAGGTCGGCGCCCTCGCGGGCGAAGGTCAAGGCGACCTCTCTTCCGATGTTCCGGCTGGCGCCGGTGATGAGGGCCGTCTTTCCTTCCAATCGCATGGCTATTCCACCTTGTTGGCTTTCGTTTTGCCTGGGTTCCCATTCTCCCAGGGCCATGACAGCCCGGCGGGCTAGATTTTACCACCTTGACCGGGCTGGGGCGCGGTGTAAAAATATGCCTGGACGATCCGTGGCCGCCGCCGGCTCAGCCGGGTTTTCTAGGCTGCCGCAGCGCACTTGGCCGAACATGAGGTGAAACAGCATGAAATGGTGCAGATTCTCCACCGGAGGCCCCATCTCCTACGGCATCATAGAGAGCGATGGGGAGCACGACACGGTGACCGAGGTCGAGGGCAGCCCCTTCGACAGCTACAAGAAGACCTCCAACACCCACAAGTTGGACGCGGTGAAGCTTGAGGTCCCAGTCATCCCGCCCACCTTCTACGCCGCTGGCATCAATTACCCGGAGCACGTGACCTGGGCCGCCCAGATGCGCGGCGAAGAGCCGGTCCTGCCCAAACAGGCCGACGTGGGCTACCGGGCCATAAACGCCCTGGTGCCGGACGGCCACGACATCGTAGTGCCCAAGGACGCCACCGAGATGCTCCAATACGAGGGCGAGCTGGTGGCCGTGATTGGAAAGACCTGCCGCAACGTCACCGAAGAACAGGCATTGGACTATGTGCTCGGTTTCACCATCGGCAACGATGTGAGCGAGCGGACCTGGCAGCGGAACGACCGCACCATGTGGCGGGCCAAGAACACCGACACCTTCAAACCCATGGGCCCCTGGATCGTCACCGGCTTGAATCCCGACGACCTGCACGTGGTCATCAAGGTCAACGACAAGGTGGTGGGCGAGTACGACGTGGCCACGGCCATATTCGGCGTGCGGACCTTCATCAGCAAGATGAGCCAATACCTGACCCTGGTGCCCGGCGACATACTGTGGATGGGCACCGACGGCGCCACCGAGAACATGAAGCACGGCGACGTCTGCGCCATCTCCATCAACGATATCGGCACCCTAACCAACAAGGTCAACTGGCGGAAGTAACCGGCAAAGCCGGGTTTTCATGGGTTTGGCAGTAAAGGCACGGTCCCGAGGGAATCGGGATGCTCGAAAAACCGTAGGGGCACGGCAGTGCCGTGCCCCTACTTCTCCAGCCCGATGCCGGTCTCGGCGGACCAGGCCTGGAGGCCACGGCGGTAGGCCAACGCGCCCATGGGCATGATTACGCACTGGAGCGCCTCTAAGACCTCCGTGGGAGTGGCGCCTTCTTGCAAAGCCACGTGGATGTGGGCTTGGATCTGGTCGACGTCAGCCCTTAGGGCGGCCTCCACCGCGACTTGCAGCAACTCCTTGGTCTTCCGGTCCAACGTCCGCTGCCCGGTGTAGGTCGCCTGGATGAACTGGTTGTAACTGCTCACCCATTCCATGTCGACTTCGGCCATGATCCGGTGCATCTCCAGGGTGTAGCCCCGGCTCTCGGCAATCTGTTTCAGCATTTCCTCTTTGTTGTCCGACGCCATAGCAAGCGCTCCTTTATTGGATTCATTATCCGGCGGGTGCGGGAATTGTAATCCCTGGTTGTCCCCGCCACCAGCCGCTCGCTGCCCTCCCGCCAACCGGCTGGTGACTCCACATCGAGACGCCACGCGTGGCCGTGATACAATTCGCCGGGGCCGCCGGGGCACGCCCGAATCACACCACGAAATCCCCTCTAAACGGAGGTCCGGCCACGGAATCCAGATTCTCCCCCGAGTACTTCCAGCGCGAAGACGAAGAGAACGACCGCGTCTTCTACCAGTCTCCCCGTCTGGTGGTGCATATCGACGATGCGGCCATCGCGGCCGTGGGGCGTCTGTTCAAAGAACAGGTCCCGGAGAACTCGGAAGTGCTGGACTTGATGAGCAGTTGGCGGTCCCACTGGCCCGTGGGTCACGCCAAGAAGCGGATGGTCGGTCTGGGCTTAAACCTGGTCGAGATGCAGGAAAACCCGGACCTGGACGAGTCTATTGTTCACGACGTGAACGCAGATCCAGTGCTGCCCTTTGACGACGAGTCCTTCGACGCGGTGCTAATCACCGTTTCAGCCCAGTACCTGACCAAGCCCGTCGAGACGTTCAAGCAGGTGAGCCGTATCTTGAGGCCGGGCGGCGTCTTAATCGTCAGTTTCTCCAACCGGATGTTCCCAACCAAGGCCGTGCTGATCTGGCGCAATTCCACTGACCGTGGCCGGATCGACTTGGTGGGCACCTACATGGAAGCCGCCGAGAATCTTGAGGGAATCGAAGCATCCTTCGTGAACGCCGACAACAGCCCGCCGGACGACCCCATCTTTGCCGTGTTCAGCCGCAAGGCCCACGCAACGTAGGGGCACGGCAGTGCCGTGCCCCTACGTTGCGTGGTGAGTCGAAGGTAATCCGAGCGGAATGCCGTCACGCCGCCGAAGCCAGCACCGAGGCGCTGCCCTGGGGCAAAGGACCGGGCGGAGTGGCGGCCAGGACCATCACCGCGGCGAAAGCCACCAAGATCCCGAAGATGGTGAACGGCGTTTCGTAGCCGCCGGTTGCGTCGAACATGAACCCGGCGATTATGGGCCCCATGGCCTGGCCGCCGATCTGCGCGGGCAGAGCCAGTCCCCGGATGCTTCCCAAGTGGGTCCTTCCGTAGTAATCGGCCCAGGTGAGCCGCAATAGCAGATGTATCCCGCCGACGCCGATCCCCAGCAGGAACCCCATCGGTATTCCCGCGGACAGTGAACTGCTGAGCCCGGTGCCGATGGCCCCGACGGTCATGGTGGCCGCCGCCGCCGACAGCAATATCCGGAGCGGGACCCGCCGGGCCAAGGCCGACCAGAACAGCCCTCCGGGCACCTGTCCAAAGGCAAAGGTGCTGGCGGTCAACGCCGCCAGGTGGGTGGGCACACCCTGGCCGATGTAATGGGGCACCTGGTGCAGGCTGACCCCGGCCTGGACCACGAATCCGAGTACCGAGAACAGGGCCAATATCCAGAAGGCCCTGGTCGCCAACGCCTGCCGGACCGTGTAGTTGTATTCGGCGTGCCGGGCGGGATTGGGCCGCTCCCTGATGTGACCCCTAAATGCTTCCCCACCGGAGCCGGCCTGACCGCTTCTACCGGGGTCGGCCTCCAATCCCATGTCCTCGGGCCGCCGCGCCATCAGCAACAAAACCGGAATGATGCCGGAGCTTATGGTGAAGATGCCCAAGGCAAGCCACGCTGTCCGCCAGCCCCAGCCGTTGATCAACACTTGGGCAATGACGGGAAAGATGGTGAGCCCGATGCCTTGGATGATCCCCATGTAGGCCAACGCCATGGGCCTGCGGCGGATGAACCAGTTGCTGACGGCCGTGGAGGTGCCCAGTTCCAGGGGGCTGGAGAACACCGCCCGGCCCGGAACGTACAGCGCGTAGAAGGACCAGACCGGAGCGATCAGAGAGAGGCCGATGGCGCACAACCCCACCACCGCCGAGGAGGCCGAAAGCATCATCCCGGAGCCGTACCGGTCCACCAGTCTGCCGGCGAATGGTGAAACGATGAGCCCGAAGAGGGCGCCCAGACTCACCGCGCCCGAGAATTGGCCACGCGACCAGCCGAACTCGTCGGTCATGGGCACCACGAATACGGAAAGGGTGGCGACGGCCATCACCGCCCGCGCGCCGAAGCTGGGCACGGAGGCGGCGGCCAATATCACCCAGCCGTAGTAGAAGGGCAACCGCCGGGCCAACCGGGCGCGTAGTCCCTCGAATGTCAAAGGAGTGCACTCCGATCTCGTCGGACGAGCTGTCTCACGCCGGTTGGGCCGGTAAGGGTAATAACCATATAGTCGGCTGAACTAGTCCTGGGGCAGGGGGTCACCCAACACATGCATCAGCCGGTTGGCCCAGCCGAACAGGGACGCCGACAGCACCAAGTCCAGCACCTCTTCCATGCCGAGCCCATTCTCGACCAGCCGCTCCACGTCCGCCTT
>CAYMZL010000118.1:0-2419 GCA_964394825.1 uncultured Dehalococcoidia bacterium
AACCATGAATTCCAGTCATCTGACCCGTTGCGTGATCTTGGGCGCCGGCGGCCACGCCAGCGTGGTTGTCGAATCCATCCGAGCCAACGGCGAGAATGTCGAGATCAATCTGCTAGACCCCGACCCTTCGCTCTGGGGCCAGACTATCCTGGATGTGAAGGTTCTGGGTGACGACGAACTTTTACCCAAGTTGGTCCAGGACGGGACCACCCACTTCGTGATCGGCGTGGGCGGCACCGGCGATAACGGCCCGCGGCGTCGGTTATTCGAGTTGTGCTTGAAACACCGTCTCACCCCGTTGTTGGTCTGTCACCCGTCCGCAGTTATGTCTCCGTCGGCACAGGTGGGCCCGGGGACGGTGATCCTCCCGAATGCAGTTGTGAACACGAGTTCGATATTGGGTTCAAACGTGATTGTTAACACCGGCGCTATCGTCGAGCATGATTGCGTGATCGGCGACCACGTGCACGTAGCCACCGGCAGCAGACTGTGCGCCACCGTCCAAGTCGAAGACGGGGCCCACATCGGCGCGGGCGCCACGGTACGGCAGAACCTATCCATAGGCGAGGGGGCAATAATCGGAGCCGGCGCGGTAGTCGTGCAGGACGTTCTGCCGTGGACGACGGTCGTCGGCTCCCCAGCGAAGGTGATGGAGCCTAGTCGCAACGCTTCAATTGCCCCGGAATCGGTGCCCTAGTGAACGTGCGGATCATCCCCCGTTTGGACGTCAAGGGACCAAATCTGGTCAAAGGCGTCCACCTTGAAGGTTTACGGGGTATGGTTGCGGTGCTTCCGACGATAATCCAAGCTGCTGCCCAGCCATTTTCCAATATGTCGGATGGGACGGCTAATGGACACTGAAGGCCAAAGTCTCTTTAATAGGCCAATCCTCTATGTATAACGACCCGACAAATCTTTGCGTTGGCCCTGGCAGTTCTATTCAAAGATCGGTCGAGCAAATGGACGCCAACCGGCTCGGGATAGTGCTAGTGGTCGGTCCGGATAGGCATCTACTCGGGACCATCACCGACGGCGACATCCGGCGGGCCATCCTGGCTAGGGTCAACTTTGATTTGCCCGTCAGCGAATTACTCGCCCGGAAGTCCGGCTCCGAATACGCCCAGCCAATTACCGCGCCAGAAAATACTGACCGGGACACGCTCCGCCGGACGCTGCAGGACAATTCTATCCGTCATCTTCCTTTGGTTGACCTAGAAGGGAGAGTCGTCGACCTGGTCACGTTGGATGAATTTGTGCCAGACACAAAGCCTGGGTTAAGTGGAGTGATTATGGCCGGCGGCCAAGGCTGGCGCCTACGGCCTCTGACAGAAGAAGTTCCAAAACCGATGCTCCAGGTTGGCGACCGGCCTTTGATGGAGATCATCATTGATCAGATGCGCTCGGCGGGTGTGACCAATGTCAACGTGGCGGTGCATCACAAACACGAAAAGATCCTGGAACACTTCGGTGATGGAGCCAACTTCGGCGTGAACATTACCTATTTAACAGAAGACGAGCCTTTGGGGACGGCTGGGTCTCTGGGAATGATGGACCCTCCAACGGAAACTGTTCTGGTGATAAACGGAGATATCCTGACGCAAGTAGATTTCCGCGCGATGCTAACCTATCACCGGGATCAGAATGCTGATTTCACGGTCGCGGTTCAGAGTTACGACCTCCAAGTGCCATACGGTGTGATCGAATGCACCGATACCTTGGTCCAGAGCCTTTCAGAAAAGCCGGTCATGAAGTTCTTGGTCAATGCCGGGATCTATCTACTGGAGCCGTCCGTCTACTCGCTGATCCCCAAACAGACCTCGTTTGACATGACTACTTTGATCCAGAGCCTGCTTGACCACGGCCGCAGGGTGGCCGCTTTTCCCATCCGGGAATACTGGCTGGATATCGGCGATTATTCCAGCTACGTCGAAGCGCAGGAACAATCCAAGATTTGGGACGCTCCCCCATGAACTGGAGGGGGAAACGGGTTCTTGTTACCGGTGGCGGCGGGTTCATCGGCAGCCATCTGGTGGAGCGGCTGGTGGCACTGGGCGCCGAGACCCGCGTCCTCGTTCACTACCGGTCTGACGGGTCATGGGGTTGGCTCGACAGCTCTTCAGCCAAGGAATCCATCGAAGTCATAGCCGGAGATATCCGCGACAGGGACAGCGTGAATATGGCGGTGCGTGGCCGCGAGATAGTTTTCCATCTTGCCGCCTTGATCGGGATCCCCTACTCGTATCACGCTCCAATGTCATACGTCAACACCAACATCGAAGGGACCACCAACGTCTTGCTTGCCGCCAAGGACGGAGCGGTGGAAATGGTGGTGCATACCTCAACCAGCGAGGTCTACGGTTCGGCCCGGTACGTACCGATGGACGAGGATCACCCGTTGCAAGGTCAATCCCCATATTCG
>CAYMZL010000118.1:2429-6914 GCA_964394825.1 uncultured Dehalococcoidia bacterium
TTCGGCCAGCAAGATCGGGGCCGACAAGATGGCCGAGGCATTCAACGTTTCCTTTGGGGTCCCAGTGGCCACCGCCCGGCCGTTCAATACCTACGGACCGCGCCAATCAGCTCGCGCAGTTATTCCGACCATCATCGTGCAAGCGCTGACCGAGTCCCAACTTACTCTGGGCAATTTGGTCCCGGTCCGGGATTTCAACTACGTCCTCGACATTGTTGACGGTTTTATCCGAATCGCCGATCAACCCAACGTGGCCGGACAGGTCTTCAATCTGGGAGCCGAGCAGCCTATTTCGATCAAGGACCTTGCCCACAAGATTTTGGGTCTGTTGGGCCGCGACGAGTTGAAGATCACCAGCCAAGATCAGCGGGTCCGGCCTGACGAAAGTGAGGTCGACAAACTGCACGCAGACAGCAGCAAGGCACACGCCCAACTAGCCTGGAGCCCTGGTCACACGCTTGAAGAAGGGTTGGCCGAAACCATTGAATGGATACGAGCGAATCTTGAAGTCTACCGGGCTGGAATCTATGCCGTCTGAACCGGGTGTCGTTCGACAAAATCCGGCGGAAACTCGCATTCCAAACCACGCGCACCGCGGAAGACGAAGTACTTGAAATAATAGGTGCCCTAAATAAAGGTGTCATCAAGGATCCGTAAGACTCACGCTATGTCAACTAGGCACAATTAGATGGAAACACTGGGGAGAATAGGTGCACCAGAAGAAAATAGGATCCCTAATGATTGATGGGTCCATAGGAAGAAATGGGCCGCCGCCAGGAAGCGCCTAGCCGTGGTCGGCAAGGACTCAGGCACCGGTTAATCGCTTAATAGGGATGGAAGGGGAGATTTATGCAAAGCAATGACGGGATTCTCTCGACGAACCACCAGACCTATCAGGACTTCTACTCGAAACATCAAGCCTTTCTCAGGTATCCTGCTGACTGGGTAATCAGATTCCACAATATGTATCTCAGGTCCAATATCCCCAGCGGGCGCGTCCTAGACTATGGCTGTGGCGGCGGCAATAACAGCACCTTCTTCATAGAACAGGGCTATGAGGTCTTTGGTGTCGATATTGCGGAAGCGGCCCTTCCGCTCATAAAGCTGAACCTCGAAAACCGGCATCTGGACCCGGCCTTGGCGGATCGGTTCTCGATCATCTCCCCAGACAGCATGACACTGCCATTCGAAGATAATTACTTCGACCTGTTGGTGGCGAACCAGGTGCTGTACTACCTGCCTACCGAGCAACATATAAGAAGCGTCTGCAAGGATATGGCCCGAGTGCTGCGTCCCGGCGGCACGGTCTTCTTCACGATGATGGGCTCGTATAACAACTACATAACCCACCACACAAAACAGATCCACAACGGCCGGGTATATGAGATCAGAATCGAAGATCCAGACCACCGGCTTTCGGGAGTCAGTGAGATAATCTTTCTGGTCCGGGACCGCGACGATCTGAAAGACCTGTTCTCCGAGTTCGATTGCATCAGCACCGGCTACTTCGACCAGAGCATGTTCGAAATGAACAGCAACTTCCACTGGATCTTCATCGGGAAGAATCAAAAGTGACCAATGGCCTTCGCCATCGCCGTTCGGTGCGCCGGAATTGAGCAGAGTTTAGGAACAGGATGGACTCAGATCTAATTAGCCTGTCCGTCAGCCAGCAACGACCCATCCACCAGGCCTTGTCCTTCAGGAATTGCCGGACTCGTCACCTTTAAATGGACCAACTGGGAAACATGGGCATACCACCGCACGAACCAGGTTCTCCATCATCCGATGGCTCCATTCCTCTATGTGTGCCGGAGATTCAGGGCAACGAATGGACGTACGTCAAAGAGTGCCTGGACACCAACTGGGTCTCCTCCGTCGGATCGTACGTCGACCGGTTCGAGGAAATGCTGGCCGGCTACATCGGCGCGAATCACGCAGTGGCCACAGTGAACGGGACTGCGGCGCTCCACATCGCGTTGATGGTTGCCGGGGTGGAGGCCGATGACGAGGTGTTGGTTTCCGACCTGACCTTTGTGGCTCCAGCAAACGCAATCAGCTACATCGGCGCGTGGCCGGTGTTTATGGATGTCGACCCAAGTTACTGGCAGATGGACCCGCAGAAAGTCGCCGAGTTTTTGGACAACGAGTGCCAATGGAAAGACGGCCGGCTCATTAACAAGACCTCCGGCAGGCGGGTCAAAGCGGTGCTGCCGGTCCATATCCTGGGGCATCCCTGCGATATGGACCCCGTCGTCGAGGTTGCCAAGAAATACGAGTTGGCCGTGGTGGAGGACGCCACCGAATCCTTGGGCGCAACGTACAAAGGCCAGATGGTCGGCAGTTCCGGTGACATCGCTTGTTACAGCTTCAACGGAAACAAGCTGATCACCACCGGCGGCGGCGGCATGATTGTGACCGACAATCAACAAATGGCTGACCGGGCAAAATACCTAACGACCCAAGCCAAGGACGACGGCGAAGAATACATCCACGATGAGATTGGATATAACTACCGGCTCACAAATATTCAGGCGGCGATGGGCGTGGCCCAGATGGAAATGATCGATGACTTCATCGAAAAGAAACGAACGATAGCCAAGAAATACCTGGCTGGGCTGAACGATGATACCCGAATCGTAACGATGCCCCATGAGGAATGGGCTGACCCAACTTACTGGCTGTACACCGTCCTTCTCCAGCCGGGGACCGGTATCGAATCCCGGAAGTCGGTTGTGCGTGAACTGAACCAAAACGGGGTAGGCGCCCGTCCACTGTGGCACACCTTGCACGACCTGAAGCCCTACCAAGATTGTCAGGCCTACCGAATCGAGTGTTCCATCGATCTTTATCACCGGGGAATCAGTCTTCCCAGCAGCGTGGGATTGAATGACTTAGAGCAGTCAAAGACCATCGCCAATCTGAAAGCTGCGGTGGGGGGCTAGACGGCGAATAGATGATGGCTGGTAGCTATTTCGTCCAAAATTTGACCATGCGCGCTTGGTGGCTCTCGGTTTGGCCTAGGTTGATGCGCGCCCGTTTTTCACGGGCAGAAGACGTGGCCCATTGTTACGTACTTGATGGCTCTAAACTCGCTTTGGCGGTGGCCAAGGTCACCGGCCTTCTGGCCGGGGTCGCTGTTAGCAGATTCATATACAGTTTGGTGGATGTCCGGGACGAAGATGGCCTGCAAGTCCGGATCAAGATCGAGGCTTACGACTTGTTAGAGATGCGGGACGCGATCGTTTCCACTCCAGAGTTTAGAGACGCGTTCTCCGCAAATCCACCAAAAAGCCGGCTCCCTGTGTATGTGGCCAAGATGGCCGTGAGCGATGAGACTAATCACAAAGCCAATATTTGGCACGCGCTGATCACTCTTCAAGTTTGTGCCTGGAAATCACAACGTGACTCCGGGAAAACCGCCAGTTGCACTGTGTTCATAGAGAACCTGAATTGGATTAACGAAATCCGCAAATACGCGGAGACGCTTGGTATCACGGCGGTTCCCGTAAGTGCGGCCGTAAATGTCAGATCTACTATTCGCAGGGGCATTCCACCTCAGTTACGAAGTGTTCTCCGAATAATCCGCTATCGTTTGTTGCGGTGGAGAGCTCAGACAACCTCGAAAGTCGGGACTGGCGAATCGTCACATGATATCAGCGGGTTTGACGGGTCCCACGAACGGATTAATTCAAACGATGCCACCCAACACGTGGGTCCAAGAGTCGCGGTGGACTATTACGGGCAGCTAAACCTGGACCGGCCTGAGCTAAGTTCCGAACTATTTTTCTGGCAAGAATCTTGTCTCAGTGGCCAGGATGTGTTGCTGAACCTACGTTTTCCGTTCGTCCCATTGACCGGCCCGGCCTGGCAGGAATTGAACCGAGCCGGTATCTCTACCGTTGCCATGCATCTCGGGGCCACCGGCGGATTTGATATCCCGGTTTTCAAGCCTGGCAGAAAGATGGGACTAAAAAAGCCGTACATGATTTCCCAGAATCGCGGTTCCAAAGATGCCAGATGGATTTCCAAACAGGTCGATTCTTACCAAGCAGCCCGCTTTATCTGGTCGGAATTTTTCGATCAAAATAACGTCAAAGTCTACACCACTTGGGATAAGAATGGGCCAGACCACTGCGCCATCGCCGACGCCTTACAGTCCCTGGGCGGCGTAACCGCAATTTACCAGCGTTCCTTCGAATCCTACCCATGCGCGGTAACCACTATCGCCTCGGATATCGTTTTTGACTTCTCCCGGTATGCCGCCGATATGGAGTGTAGGTCTGGTTCGGATGTCCCGTACCACGTCGTCACCGGGTTTCTTGGGGACCACCGGTTCGCCCTCCTCAAAGGATCAGAGAAAGAAACGCGGAAGAGACTACAGGCAAACGGCGCCCGCTGGATAGCGGCATACTTCGACGAGAATACCGTCGATGACCCGCGCTGGTTCACAGGTCACGAATCAACTCGAGAAAATTATGCTTTTCT
>CAYMZL010000119.1:0-6896 GCA_964394825.1 uncultured Dehalococcoidia bacterium
TCTTGGCTAACCGAAGGTTGCCGCGCTAGCCCGGCCGGAGCTTGAAGCGCTGAATCTTGCCGGTGGCGGTCTTGGGCAGTTCATCGACAAAATTGACCCACCGGGGGTATTTGTAGCGGGCCAGACCGTCCTGGCAGTGCTTCAGCAGGTCTTCGGCCAGGGAGTCGGAGGCGTCTGTGGCATCGTTCAACACCACGAAGGCCTCAGGCTTGATCAACTCGTCGGTGTCGGGGCGGCCCACGATGGCGGCCTCCAGCACCTTGGGGTGCTCGATCAGGCGGCTCTCGATCTCCACGGGAGAGCACCAGATGCCGCCGACCTTCAGCATGTCGTCGCTGCGGCCGCAGTAGACGAAATACCCGTCTGAGTCTTGGTAGTAGGTGTCGCCGGTGTTGAGCCAGCCGTCCACCATGGTCTCCGCCGTCTTTCGCGGGTTGTTCCAGTAATGGGTAGAGGTGGAGTCGCCCTGGATCAGCAGCCTGCCGGCCTCGCCCGTGGGCACGGGGTTGTCCTGGTCGTCCAGGATCTTCATCCGGTAGCCAGGCACCGGCTTTCCGCTGGTGCCGGGACGATGGTCGTCCATGGTGTTGGAGATGAAGATGTGGAGCGCTTCGGTGGAGCCGATGCCGTCAAGGATCAGGGCGCCGGTTTTTTCCCGCCAGCGCCGGAAGATGTCGGCGGGCAGGGCTTCTCCGGCTGAAACGCAGCAGCGGACCGACGAAAAGTCCCGCGCTTCCTCGCCGGGAGCCTCCGCGTCCAATGTCTGCAGTTGGGCGGCATATAGGGTGGGCACGCCGAAGTAGATGGTCGGTCTGTGCTCCTCGATGATCTGAAAGGTCATGTCCGGCGAGGGCCGCTGGCCGCTGAGCACCGCGGTCCCGCCAACCCACAGAGGAAAGGTCATGGCGTTCCCCAGACCGTAGGCGAAGAACAGCTTGGCCGCCGAGAAACAGATGTCCTCATTGGTCATTCCCAGGGTGTCCACGGCATAGTGGACGCAGGTGGCGGCGATGTCCCGGTGGCGGTGCACGGCGCCCTTGGGCCGGCCGGTCGAGCCTGAGGAGTAGAGCCAGAAACATTCCGAGTCCGCCGTGGCCGGCGCGGGCTCCAGGACCGGGGAGAACCCGTCCATCAGGCCGGCCAGTCCGCTGGGGCCCTCGGTGCAGAGGATGAAGCCTGGCTGGTGGTCCGAGGCGGCCAGGGCCGGGGCCACTTCAGACTGGTATTCAGGAGAGTAGACCAGTCCGGCGCAGGCCGAGTCCTCGATCATGAACCTGTAATCGTCGGCGCGCAGCAGGGTGTTCAGAGGCACCGGCACCAGTCCCGACTTGATGGCCCCCCAAAAGATGTAGAAAAATTCCGGGCAGTCTTTCACCACCATCAAGATGCGGCCGCCGGGCTCGGACGCCAGCGAACTGAGCAAGTTGCCGCATTGGTTGACCCGTTCGGCCAGTTGCTGGTAGGTGACCTGCTTTTCGGCCCCCTCTGGAGCGTCGGCCCTTCCGGCGTCGGCGTTGATGATGGCGGGGTAGCCGCCCCGTCCTTCCGTCAGGTGACGGTCGATCAAGGGGACCGCCACGTTGAAGACCGGCGAGTACTCGATCTGGGATGGGTTGGTTGAATGATCGACGGTTACACTGTGGTCCGCCATCGCCCCGCTCCTGAGATCCGTATTATCCTGCCCGACGCCGGTGGATTCTCACCGGCGAAATCCTAGTTGAATCTGACATACTCATAATCCCAGGGCTTGCCGTTGATGCCCCGCGCCGGAGGGGCGATCCAGGCGGCGATCTTCCCCGGCTCGGCCACCCGGTTCATCAGCGAACCGACAAAGGCCTGGTCCTCGGCGGTGGGCAGCCACTCACCCTGCTTGACCTGCCACTGGGCCTCGGTTATGACCTCGCCCTGGGGCGTCACATTGATGCCCGCCGATGTACCGATGTGGCGGTTAAAGAACCGGTGGGGCAGCGTGAACCGGAATTCCACCCCGTGAGACTCCAGAACCTGGTTCCACCGGTCCGCGCCCCGTTGGGAGTCCTTGATGTAGTCGTCCCTAAGCCGCTCGTTCACCGCGCTCAGGGCAGGCCGGTCTTCCACGACGATGCGCCCGTCTTGGACCAGGTGCACCGGCCACAGGCTCTCGGCGAGGCGGTGGTCGTCATCCAGCCGGGATTCTAGGTAGCGGCCCTTGAGACTGGAGTTGAAGTAATTGGCGGCGTTGGTGGAGATCTCTTGTCCGAAAAGATCAACGGAAACGGTGTAGTGGAGATTGATGTACCTCTGGATGGTCTCCAGGTCGATGGCCCCAGCCTCGCGGACCCGTTGTGGGTCGCCGCTCTGGACCTCCTTCATCACCTCGCAGGTACGCTGGACAACCCTCAAGATGCCCGTCTCGCCGACGAACATGTGGTGGGCCTCCTCGGTGAGCATGAACTGGCAGGTACGGGCCAGGGGGTCGAATCCCGACTCGGCCAGGGCGGCCAGTTGGAATTTTCCGTCCCGGTCGGTGAAATAGGTGAACATCAGATAGGAAAGCCAGTTTGGAGTTGGTTCATTGAACGCCCCGAGTATCCGGGGCTTGTCGGCGTCCCCCGAATGGCGCTCCAACAGCATCTCGGCCTCTTCCCGGCCGTCCCGGCCGAAGTAGGCGTGGAGCAGGTAGACCATGGCCCACAGGTGGCGGCCCTCTTCCACGTTTATCTGGAATAGGTTGCGCAGGTCGTAGAGGGAGGGACAGGTCAGGCCCAGGTGGCGCTGCTGCTCCACCGAGGCCGGCTCGGTGTCTCCCTGGGTTACGATCAGGCGGCGCAGCGGGGCGCGGTACTCGCCGGGCACGTCCTGCCAGACGGGTTCACCGCGGTGGCCGCCAAATGATATCTTGCGGTCCAGGCCGGGCTTGGCCAGAAAGATGCCCCAGCGGTATTCCGGCATCTTGACGTAGCCGAAGTTGGCCCAGCCGTCGCTCTCAACGCTGATCGCCGTGCGCAGATACACGTCGAATCCGGTGCTGCCGTCCGGCCCCAATTCCTGCCACCATTTGATGTAGTTGGGCTGCCAGGACTCCAACGCCCGTCGCAGACGCCGGTTCCCGGCCAGGCCCACGTTATTGGGGATGCGCTCTGAATAGTCGATGTTGGAATGTTCTATCGTCATGCCTTTGCCATGCTCTAAACCGGGGTCATCTCTTATACCCGGCCCTTGTCGAATTGGGTCTTGGCGCCGGTGCCGTATAGCTGCAGCGCTCCCTGGTCGCCGGAGGCGTTGGGACGCTGGAATATCCAGTTCTGCCAGGCGCTCAGGCGGCCGAAGATCTTGCTCTCCATGGTCTCCGGGCCGCCGAACCTAAGGCTGGCCTCCATCCCGGTCAAGGCGTCGGGTGAGAAACTGGCCCGCTCTTCCAGGGCCAGGCGCACCTCGTCCTCCCAGTCTATGTCGTCGGGGATGAACGTGACCAACCCCAGTTCAAGGGCGGCCTGCGCGTCCAGGCCGGCGCCGGTCTTTCCTCGAACGGCATCGACCGCGCCGGGCCGGCCCAAGAACCGGCCCTCCAGCCGGGTGAGGCCGTTGACCATCGGCAAGGGGCCGAAGTTCATACCGGTGGGCCGGACCGCCGCCGGGACATCGGGCGAGTCCGGGTCGTCCTCGAAGGTCCCGTTCAACATGTAGCACCGGTCGGCGGCCAGGGCCAACTCCAGCAGGGTCCCGGTGAAGCAACTCCCCGGCTCGATCAGCGTAACCAGCGACCGCGAGCTTACATCCAGGCGTTTCAGCGTGCGCTTCAGGTAAAGGGTTATCTCCCTAACCAGCCAATCGGACGCATGGTCCAACAGAATGTCGTCGTAGGCCGCCACGAGGCTGCCGTCGCCGTGGGTGCGGAACACCCAGGTCCCGGCCTTGCTCTCGTTGAGCCTCAGGTGCAGTATGGCGTCGTCTAAATCCCTGGCCACGGCCAGCGGCCAGAACGAGTCGCCGGCTGCGTGGATACCCGTGACATCGGCCGGCGGGGCCTCAGAGGGGCCTTTGACCAGGATGTTGGCCACGCCCAGCCTCCGGTCCAAGTCGATCTGGATGGTTTTGTAGCGGACCTGGTCTGCTCCGAAATGGCGTTCTAGAGGCGTCAGCTCGATGCCCTGGGCGGACGCCGGCCGGTCGGTGCGCTGGGCCAGTTCCGACGCCTTCGCGGCGACGGCCTGGCCGAAGTTGGAGCGGGGCGCCAGTTCGTCGACCAGCCGCCATTCCAGGGCGCGGCTGCCCCGGACTCCCTCCAAGGTGGTGCAGAGAACGTCGGCGTGGTCGTGGCGCACGTTGCGCTTGTCCACCAGGCGGGTCAGTCCGCCGGTGCCGGGCAGCACCGCCAACATGGGCAGCTCGGGGAGGGACACCGTGCTGGAGCCGTCGTCGATCAGCAGGATGTGCTCACAGGCCAGGGCCAACTCGTAGCCGCCGCCCGCGGCAGGGCCGTTGATGGCGCAGATATAGGTCTGGCCCGAGTTCGCCGAGGCGTCTTCCATGGCGTTCCGGGTCTCGTTGGTGAACTTGCAGAAATTCACCTTGAACCCGTGGCCCGACTGCCCCAGCATCTTGATGTTGGCCCCGGCGCAGAACACCCGGTCCTTGGCCGAGGTGATGACCACCGCGCCGACCTCCGGGTGCTCGAACCGCAGGCGCTGCACCGCGTCGTAGAGCTCGATGTCCACGCCCAAGTCGTAGGAATTGAGCTTGAGTTCATAGCCGGGAGTCAAGGGCTGGTCTTCTTGGACGTCCAGACTCAACCGCGCCACCCGTCCGTCGATGCTCAACCGCCAGTGTTTGTACTGGGCGGGGCTGGTGGCAAAGTCCACTATGAAACCGGTGGGGAAGCCGGTCTGTTGACCCGGCGCGGTCCCTGTGTCGGCCATGTCGTCCGGTCCCTTGAGGAACGATTTGGTCAATCTTATCAGAATGGGCGCGGGCTGGGCGGCGTTGACAGCCGTGGAGCCGGTTAATACACTGCCCGGAGACTGGCCGCGCTCGGATTTAGCGGACCAGCCATCCGCACTCGGCCGTGGCTCGCTAAAATGCCCACCCCTTACAGCCAGTTTCCCTTGAGGAAATTAGGCTCGATATCGTAACGAAACGAATCAAAACGATTATTCATTTTACAGCTAGTTTTCCATGAACGAATTAGGTTTCGCTATCGTAACGAAACGAATCGAAACGATTACTCAACTGGTAAAGCTTTAACCAGAAAGCCCACAACCAAATAATCACGATCCGTGTCTATACCCACGGTCTTGCGATAGAGCAAGCCAGTCTGAACTAGGCCAGTCGCTCTGACTCGCTTTGCCATTGAAACCTCGCATTATATGTAAGTGCCAGCTTTCGCAGATTTGTGCTTGCTTTCGCAGCATATTCTTGTTTCGGGCGTACCGAAGCCGCCAATTGCGGGATAGTATCTGCTTGTAAACGTCAGACTGGTAAGAGGGGCTGATCTAAAGACCGCCCAAGGTAGAGTGGACTTTCGCTGGCATCAATATTCTACGGTTGGTTGTTTAGAAGAAACAAGGGGGAGAGTGTCTTCTTCTTTTAAAAAAGAAGCAAAATCACTGTTTTCAGGCGTGGTTTTGCGGCAAACCAGGCCGAGTGCGGGTGGTTTGTTTCCGAAGAAAGGGAGGTGGGTGGGAAACAAGGTGGGCGATCCAGAGGAAGAAGGGGTGCAGCCATGAAATACGGATTCACCATTCCGGGGAGCGGGCCACTTTCGGCGCCTGAGTCCATGAGAGCGTTGGTCCGCCGTGGTGAGGACCTGGGATTCGACACGGTGGTCTGTCCCGACCACATCGTCTTCCCCATGGACATCTCCTCGCCCTATCCCTACAACGAGCAGGCCGTCCACCCCTCAGTAACATTTCTTGCGAAGCAACGATACTCCCTTCGGTAACATTTCTTATGAGGCAATTCGGGTCATTGACAACTTAGTCGCACTAGACTAAGCTTCGCCTCCCTATTTTGGGAGGCCTTTTTTATTTGCCGCAAGCGAGGGCAATAAGATATCGGTCAACAACAACCCGTAGCATGGAGGTTGGAGGATGAAGGGCTCAATCATCCTTTCGGTCGTGTTCCTGGTAATGATTCCGGTCATGGGCTGCGGTGGTGGGGACACCACCGGCAGGAGTGAAACGATCACTTCCGCAGTGACCAAACAGAGAGAGGGCCCCACGGCTGTTACCGAGACCACTCCTAAGCCCAATGCGGCTTCGGCATCTACCGTGGCTTCCTCGACTCCGCGAGTTCCAGTCACGCTCAGTTCTTCAAAGCTAGAGGGGGAAGCCGGAGGTTTGCGTTTCAGAGTACACTCCGCTGCTCCTCACGATCAGAGTCGCCGGGAACAATGGTCCCACGACGAACATCATTGGATCGTCAGTTACGTTGGTGATGTCTCGGTGTTCGTTACAGTTGAAAACATTTCTGAGGGAGAGCGCTCCCTTTCCAGCTTCGAATTCTCGCTCGTTAAAGGCGATTCCCTCGAGGCTTACCGCGCCGCTTACGGCGTGTCAGCATTCGGAGAGAGGGGGTCAAATATACAGGATCTCAAGGCCGAAAAACTGTTGCCCGAAGATATCCGTCAATATGAATTCGTATACAGTGGTGGCGAGTCATTTGTCGCACCAAGTGACCAGCGGCCTCAACTGTCTGAGCTTCGCTTTTCCGTGCTCAGACTTGGCCAAACCGAACCGATACTCGACGTTGGATTGGACAGTCTATTCTCCCCTGAAGTTTACGCAACCCCGGCAGACTACGTCACCGTAACCTTTCAGTGGGGGCAGATCGAAGAGGCCGCGAAGTATTTAGTGTATGTTGAGTGGCTGGCGTATTACATGGACACGAGGCAAACAACGGAAACAGAGTTAAAGATG
>CAYMZL010000120.1:0-6884 GCA_964394825.1 uncultured Dehalococcoidia bacterium
ACCAGCCCGGTCCGCAGCATCTCCATGATGCCGAAGGGCGCCAGCAGGTTGTGCAGGGCGTTTATCTTGTCCTCTTCTCCGGTGATCTCAATGACCATCGACTCGCTGCCGACGTCGATGATGTTGGACCGGAAGAGGTTAACGATCTGGATGATCTCGCCCCGGGTCATCGGCGTGGTCTTGACCTTGATCAGGGCCAGCTCCCGGGTCACGATGGACTCGCCGGTGATGTCCGAGACCTCGATAACGTCGATCAGTTTGTCCAACTGCTTGACCACCTGGCCCACGGTGTAATCGTCGCCGGCCACCACAAAGGTCATGCGGGACAGTCCCGGCTGCTCGCTGTTGCCCACGGCCAGGCTGACGATGTTGAACCCGCGGCGGCGGAACATGCTGGCCACCTTGGTCAGGACGCCCGGTTTGTCTTCCACCAGGGCTATCAACGTGTGTTGTTGGGTGTGGTTGGTCTGGACCATCTCAAGTAATCTCTTTCTATCCAGTTTCTTTCGTTACTTGGTCACGATTGGTCAGGATCCCGGCTACGAGATCTGATTTAACGCCGGATCTTCCAGCATCTCTTTGACCGATTGGCCGGATGGAATGAATGGATAGAGACCCTCGTCTTCCTTCACCCTGAAGTCGACGATCACCGGTCCGGCGGTCTCCATGGCCTGTTGCACGGCGTCCACCACCTGGTCCTTCTGGGTGACCCGGATGCCCCGGATGCCGTAGGCCTCGGCGATCTTCACGAAGTCGGGGTTGGCCGAATACTCGCTGGCCACGTAGTCCTTCTCGAAGAAGAGCTCCTGCAACTGACGGACCAAGCCCAGGGAGTTGTTGTTCAAGATGGCGAATTTGACGTCGGCGTGGCTCTCCACGGCGGTGGCGATGTCGCACATGGTCATCTGGAAGCCGCCGTCGCCGGCCACCGACCAGACGGTGACGTCGGGCCGTCCCACCTGAGCGCCCAGCGCGGCGGGGACCTCGAATCCCATGGTGCCCAACCCGCCCGAGGTGATGAAGGTGTTGGGCTCGGTGAACCGGCAGTGCTGCGCGGCCCACATCTGGTGCATGCCCACGCCGGTGACCACGATGCCCCGGCCCTGGGTGACCTCGGTCAACCGCTGGAGCACGTACTGGGGCAGGAGTTCGTCGGACTCCCGGACGAGATGCGACGGGTGCTGGGCCTTCAGTTCATCGATGCGCCGCAGCCAGTCGATGTGGACGTTGGCCTCGACCTTGGGCAGCAACTGGCCCAAGACCGCTTTCAGGTCGCCCACCAGGCCCACCGTGGTCTTGACGTTCTTGTCCACCTCGGATGCGTCGATATCCACGTGGATGAACTTGGCGTTGGGGGCGAAGGCGGATATCCGGCCGGTCACCCGGTCGTCGAACCGCATGCCCAGGCCGATGATCAGGTCCGCCTCGTCGATGGCCAGGTTGGCGTAGGCCATGCCGTGCATGCCTGACATGCCCAGGTTAAGTTCGTGGTCCGAGCGTATGGCGCTGATGCCCAATAGTGTGGTTATCACCGGGATCTGGGCCTTCTCCGCCATCTCGGTCATCAGCCCGTAGGCATGGGAGATGAGTACGCCGTGCCCCGACATGATCAGGGGCCGTTCGGCCTTATTTATCAGTTCGGCGGCGGCGGCCACCTGGGCCTCCGGCGCTTTCCCGGGGACCCTGTAGCCGGGCAGCTTGGTCGAATCGGGCCAGACGAACTCCGTCTTTTCGCCCAGCAGTACGTCCCTGGGGATGTCCACCAGGACCACCCCTGGGCGTCCGGTGCGGGCGATGTGGAAGGCGTCGTGGATGGATTGGGCCACGTCTTTTACGTCCATGACCAGCATGTTGTGTTTGGTGATGGGCAGGGTGACGCCGGTGACGTCGGTCTCCTGGAAGGCGTCGCTGCCGATGGCGGGCCTGGGCACCTGTCCGGTGATGGCCACCATGGCGACCGAGTCCATCTGGGCGGCGGCGATGCCGGTGACCATGTTGGTGGCGCCGGGGCCGGACGTTGCGACGCAGACGCCGACCTTGCCCGTGGCCCGGGAGTAGCCGTCGGCGGCCATGGCGGCGGCCTGCTCGTGGCGCACCAGGATGTGCCGGATGGCCGGGTAGCTGGAGAGTGCCCCATATAAAGGAAGCACCGCACCGCCGGGCAGTCCGAAGACCACGTCAGCGCCCTCTTTAAGCAGGCTTTCGCAAACTATTTCAGCGCCGGTTAGTTCCATCTTCTGATGCCTAAGGTCCGCCGTCTTAAGTCCGCTTGATTTTCCCAATAAAAAAACCCATCCCACTGAAGGGACGGGCTTGTGGTTCCCGTGGTACCACCCTTCTTCTGGCCCGGCGTCCCGACGCGTCGGGGGTTGTTGCTGCCGCCTGGCCACTCGAAGACTTTATAACGGTGTCAACCGCCGCACCCTACTGCTCTTTCAGGTGGGCCGCTCCCGGGCGAGTTCGGGGTCCTGATGCCGCCGGATTCGCACCAACCACCGGCTCTCTTGGGCAGGGTACCCTTACTACTCCCGTTCCCAGCGGAATTCGTAATGTTGTAACCTGAGAATCGTATCAGCAGGGTCAGGGCTTGTCAAACGGACATAATGTGGGGCGTTGTACGTTGAGGTGAAGGCGCCGCTTGATGATGTAATCAAATTCCGAAATAGACCTGCGACCTAGAGTTGGTTCATAGGCTGCCAAAACTCCGTTCGATGGCTGTACTGCGCTGCTTCCACTATCTTCCGCATTCCGCCGCCACCGTCTGCAGTAGCAAACTTCAGGTTGTATTGCTTTGCCACGCTTACGATCCAAAGGTCGTTTTCCTGGATCCCCAGATTCAACCCGGAAGTTCGTTCGCGGAGGTCTTCGACATACTTGGTCGCGATTAGGTTTCTCCGATCCCTAGGAGCATACGTGTTAAAGAGTACCGCTCGAATTTCACCGTATGTCTGAGCCGTATGATGGTCAATTGCATAGATTTTATACTTGTGCATCGCATCTCGGATGCTGTTCCGAACAAGTGAGCCCAAATCGTAAAGATTTAGGCCGTACTCAACCTCTCCTACGGTGATCGCC
Organism: uncultured Dehalococcoidia bacterium; assembly: GCA_964394825.1. Lineage (GTDB taxonomy): Bacteria > Chloroflexota > Dehalococcoidia > Lucifugimonadales > UBA3495 > UBA9611. The sequence goes on from CAYMZL010000120.1 coordinate 3,076, forward strand.
GAGATAAACACCACATCGTCTGCGATCTGTTCAAGGCGGGTTCGAAATTCATTGTGCCGAGAGTGTCCCTCATAAAAGAGAGCGCTAGCGATGCTCGTGTCTAGGAGATAGGCATCATTTGTCGCCATAATCAGGGCACCTATTCCACGGACGACAACGCTTCTGTAATGCCGGGGTCCTCTTTAATTATGGGCAGCCGCTTGAGTGTTTCTCCGGCGGTAGCCTGGTGATATTCGGACGAAATGTAGATGTGCCAAGGGATAAAGGGTTCGAATGTTGGAGGGAAGTATTCATGGAACTCAACAGGACCTGGGCGTGGGTTCCCTGTGAAAAAGTTGAGGAGAGCACGCTCGGTGCTAGGAGCCAAATCGTAAGCCTTAAGAACTTCGGCATCGATGAGTTTCAGCAAAGTGGCGCAGGCGTTTTGCCCCTCAGAATTAGAAATTTGCTCAGAAATCATCTGGAAACCGGCTTCGATGTACCGGTTTACGAGAGCCGATATCGCTTGTTCCTGGGCAGAATCGAAGTCAGGGAAAGGGATGTTTTTTAACGTCCCTATGCGCACATCTCTCTGTCCCTCTCGTGTAGCAATGAAAGCATTGGCGACTGGCCCGTTTAGAACGGCGGCAATTACTTCTAACGCGATCGATGACTTGGGCCAAATGGCATGGAAGTTCTGATAGCAAACGAGCTTCTGATAGTCTGGTGAGGCACTAATTTTCCAATGTCCTCTAGTTCTCCGTCTCGCATTAACAATTAGCTTCGGTCTATCCCATGGAAGTGTGTACGCTGAACCTCGCATAACTTCCGGTGAGACGTTGAGAAACACATTTTTGAGAACCATATAAGGCTCGAGTGCGCCGTCCACCTTGTGTAGGCCGGGGACAAAACTTGGAATTTGCACGTCGGAGATTAGATTCCCTTCGTTTTCTCGGAAAGGAACGTCGTATTCGATGCCCCTGTGGATAGACACGAGACTGCCGAGGCTTTCCATCCTGGATGTTGCTTTCCACACCTCTTGAAGTGGCGGCAGCCACATGCTTTTCTCAAATATTTCCGAGGCATGCTCGAGATTGGCTTCAGCTCCACTTGAAGGTATGTGAGTGAAATAAAATTCATCCAAGTCTTTCTTGTGTACTTCGCTGGTTCGCAATCGTACAAACCGATCTCTTTTCCCTGAGGCGATCAGGAGTACCGATTCGGCTTCCGAATGTTGAAATACATTATCTGGCAATGTTACGAGTTCGATAGAACTGTACGTTTCTCCTATCGCCGCTCTCACTTCGCGGTATCCGCGCCCGCTCACAAACACTTGTGGCAGGACAAACCCTAACAATTCAGGAGGTTTCTGCAGCACCTTGTGTAGGATAGCCGCAGGTTTGTGCACAGATGAAAGATTCTTGTATTTAGCCCTATCGTCTGGACTAAATTCTTCAAACGGTGGGTTACAAACAACGATGTTGGCTGCGTTCAGTTCTTGGTCAAAAAAGGACGATATCATTGCGTCGCCCCGCTCAAGTCGCCAACCGTCTGGGTTCGGATAATCAGCGAGCATGAGAGACAACCGGGCGACTTCCCTGGCAAAGTCGTCAATCTCGATGCCAGATAGCATTTTCACGAAATATTGATGCCGTTCCTGAGGGGTCATCTTCGAGGGAAGTAGTTCGCGCAGACGTTGCATGGCTGCGACAAGGAATACCGAGTGTCCAGAAAACGGCTCGAAGACACGTCGCTCATTCTCGTCGAGGTCCTCGAATGGCAGTTTCCTAGTGATGTACTCGGCAATGTTTGGCGGAGTACTGTGGATCCCAAATAAACTACGCGTCTCAGGCGCTATCAGGGTGTTTTCATAAACATATGCGAGAGAGTCTACCGATAGGTTTTGGAAGTGAAACGCAGCTTTGATGTGGCTCCACGCTGCAAGTTGGGTTTCGAAATCCTCAAGCACAGGTTCAGGAACTGCTCGCTCAAAATAGAAGTCCTGTACGGCCCGAATTGAATCTCGAGGGTCGTCATGTAACCAATTCCCGGGATGCCTCCGGTCGGAAAGAACCTTAGCAGCGATCAACCTGAATATCAGTCTAAACAATTGAGGATACATATCATCGACAAACGGCGAGCTTCGCTGATAAGCGAGCACGGCCAAAGCGACCGTGTCGCGGAGAAGATGGTCGAGTTTTGTCCTGACCTCGCGATCCAAGAGCGGGAGCAATCCTAGGTCGAAGAAATCGAGTTGGGTTGCGATATCGTCCCACGCGGACTTTGCTTTGAGGAGCCGAATTGGAGACCATTGTTCCTGGCGTCCCTCGAAAAACTCGGGAATATTACTTGTAGCGACTTGTTCCAAAATCTCTGGAGCCCCACGGCTAGTCATCTTCCATCGCACGACCTCAGTTTCGCGAATCTCAATAATTTGTGGCGCGCCCAAGGAACGGTAGTTGGCCACTAACGGGGCGCCATACTGGCCGTTTGAGATTACAACACCGAAACAGGCGTTACGATAGGATGGCGGCTCTTGTGCAAATGCAGCCAGAGGGACGCTCCGCACTTCGTAATTGCTCGCCAAGAAGTCTGCGAATTCGTAGTCCTCCACGAGCAGTCCATCGGTGTACCCCAGGATTCTAAATCCCCGTTTGAGGCCCTCATACGTTTCTGCGATATTAGGCGCTTGCATCTAATCGGGGTTCCTTTTTGGCGATTGCTGTTCTAGGACGTACTTGTCGACTTCCGCCTGCGCTGCTCCCATCAAAATCAATCCACCGATGTCACTCAGACTTCGATTCCAGTATGGACCATCCCTGCACGCTTGAAGTTTGGTTATCAGCTCCCAGACGTCAGGGGTAATGTCTTCAGGATATGAAATGGTACGCCTTTTCCTGCTCACGTGCGTCAACCTGCTGCAATGTGCTGCAATGTGCTGCAATTTGCTGCAATTTGATTTGACTTTGCTGCACATTGCTGCGGATGTCAAGGCCAGCTTTACAGCAGCTACCCCGAGTGGCAGGCCGGCTCTATACTTCATCCGTAGTAACCAAGATCGCATTTGAACAGTGCGACCTGCTCGGTGAGCCGTCCGTCCGAGATCGGAGTTATCCTTCCCTGATAGAATGCCCCAATGATAGAATACCCGCACCCAATCCCCAAATCGTAACGAGAAATTTCCCCTTGCCTGAACGCATCTCCGAGCGCATCTTTGTGGCCGTGGCCTGGCCTTACGCCAACGGTCCTCTGCACCTGGGCCACATCGCCGGCTGCTACCTGAGCGCCGACGTCTTCGCCCGCTACCACCGCATGAAGGGCAACGACGTCCTGATGGTCTCGGGCAGCGACACCCACGGCACACCGATCACGATCAGGGCCGACCAGGAAGGCATCACCCCCCAGGAGGTGGTCGAACGCTACCACGCCATGTTCCTGGAGGCTTGGCAGCAACTGGGCATCTCTTTCGACCTGTTCACCACCACCCAGACCGAGAACCACGAAAAGGTCGTCCACGACATTTTCAAGACGCTGCTGGAGAAGGGCTACATCTACACCGCCGACATGCTGTTGGCCTATTGCCCCCAGTGCGACCGCTACCTGCCCGACCGGTACGTCGAGGGCGCCTGCCCTCACTGCGGGAACACCCGCGCCAGGGGCGACCAGTGCGACTCCTGCGGCCGGACCCTGGACCCCCAAGACCTGCTGGAACCGCGCTGCGCGATCTGCGGCACGACTCCCGAGTTCCGGGAGTCGGAGCACTTCTTCCTCAAGCTGTCGGCCTTCCAGGAGCCCCTATTGGAATGGGTCGAGAAGCAGAGTCATTGGCG
>CAYMZL010000121.1:0-6782 GCA_964394825.1 uncultured Dehalococcoidia bacterium
GATCGACCTCTTAGACTTTCCCGAATTTGCCGCTCAGAGTGGCGTATCCTCATCGGCCACCATCCCCTGGCCGGCTTGCACCGGGCCCATCGGCTGGAAGGACCGGGACGCCGTGCAACGGGACATCCAACGGCTCAAGGCCGCCACCGCCGGCGTCAAAGCAGAAGAGGTGTTCATGACCGCCGCCTCGCCGGGCGTCATCGCCAACTTCCTGCCCAACGAATACTACCCCACCGAAGAGGCCTACCTGTATGCCCTGGCCGAGGTGATGAAGGACGACTACAAAGACATCGCCGATTCCGGATTGCTGCTCCAGATCGACTGTCCCGACCTGGCCATGACCAGGGTCACCCAGTTCTCGCACCTCAGCCAGGAAGAGTTCATCAAGATTGTGGAGATGCACGTAGAGGTCCTGCAATACGCCCTGGCCGGTATCCCACCCGACCGGATGCGCCTGCACCTTTGCTGGGGCAACACCGAAGGGCCCCATCACCACGACGTGCCCCTGAAAGAGATCGTGAACATCGTCTTGAAGGCGCCGCCGGGGGCCATCTCCTTCGAGGGCGCCAATCCCCGCCACGCCCACGAGTGGAAGGTGTGGCAGGACGTGAAACTTCCCGATGGAAAGATAATCATCCCCGGAGTCTTGGACACGACCACCAACTTCATTGAGCACCCCGAACTGATCGCCCAGCGGATCGTCCGTTATGCCGGAGCGGTGGGCAAAGAGAACCTGATGGTGGGCAGCGATTGCGGCTTCGGGACCTCCGCCTGGGGACGGCGGGTGGAATCTCGGATCGCCTGGGCCAAACTGGAGTCCATGGTCGAGGGCGCACGGCTCGCCAGCCAGGAACTCTGGTAAGAATCGCCCGGTTCCCAGGGAGTCAGTCGTCCTGCTGGGCGATCTTGAAACTGAAAGTTATCGTGCGGGTGATGGTCCCGTCGAAGTCCCGTTCCGGGCCGTATTCCTCCGCGGAGACCCGCAGTTCCATGCCCAAGCCCCGTATGTCGTTGGCCAGGGCTTCCACCCGGCGGCGGACCTCGGCCACGTCTTGGTCCAGATCTGATTGGTCGTTTGTCGCCATTGGTCTGTTGAGCACCTAACCGGGGCGCCGCTCGTTGTAGGTAGAGAACGGAAAAAGAGCCGAGGCGCCCCGTCGAATTTCGTGGGTTAGCTGAAGTTCCGCCGCCTAGTAATAGACCGCGTTCCCGGAACCGCCGCCGGCCATGATAACTTCTCCGGTGACGGCCCATGACTTGTCCGATGCGAGGTAGGCCGTTAGATATCCGATCTCCGAGGCGTCGACCATCCGGTTGATATGGTTGCCTCGAGGCGATCCGTCGGCGAAGTCCAAGGCTTCAGCCTCCTCGGGGGTGACGCCCAGTGCCTTGCCGCGGGCCTCCAACAGACTGAGTGTGCGCTCGGTGCGGGTGGTGCCGGGGTGGATGCAGTTAACGGTGATGCCGAATTTCCCCACCTGGGTGGCCAGGGTCTTGGTCAGGTGGACCAGGGACACGTTGCGGGCCCCGCCGCTCAGGTTGCCGGCGTTCCGGGCGTTGCCGCCGCTGATGTTGATGATCCGGCCCCACGGCTGATCCTTCATGAAGGGAATGGCCGCCCGGGCGCAGCGCAACGCGCCGACGTATTTGACGTCAAAATCGCCGATCAGTTCGTCTTCGTTAACCGTGTCGATGGGGCCGACCGCTCCCGGGGAGCCGCCGGGCAACGAAGCGCTGTTGACCAGGATGTCCAGTCCCCCCAATTGGCTGGCCGCAGCGGCGATCACGCGGTCGACCTGTTCCCGGGAGGTGACGTCCAAGGCCATGGGGATAACCCTTCGGCCCGTGATATCTTCAATCTCCTTGGCGCTTTTTTCCAATTCGGAAATGGTCCGGGATGCTATCACCACATCCGCGCCCTCCCGGGCCAGCTCCAGCGCAATCGCCCTGCCGATGCCCCGGCCGCCCCCGCCCACGAACGCATGCTTGTCCTTCAGTCCGAGATCCATGTTGCGGTCTCCTCTCTAGCCATTCTATGCTTGAGTCCCAGTGCTGGGCGCATTCTACACAACGGCCGAACCGGCGGCAATTTTAACCCCCGCTCTTCCCGCCGCATAAGCGCTGGTGCGCCGGTGGAAGAATCAAGACCCGAAAAGTTAAGATATAGACGAGAGCGGTTGAATTCTTGAACCCTGGGGTGACTGCCCGGAACTAAATAGATGAATCACGGCTCCTGTCCGCCGCCATGGCGGGCGCCTGGCCATGGCCGGACGGCGCCTTCGCCATCGATGGCATCTCTACGGGAAATCAATCAGGTAGGAGGAGGCCATGAAAATCGTAGCCGTACTGTATCCGGGAGGCCCCGCCGCCGGGGAGACCCCGGAGCTCCTGGGTTGCGCCGAAAATGCCCTTGGGCTGCGCCAATGGGTGGAGTCCCAGGGACACGAGTTGGTGTCGATCTCCGACACCGGATCCGGGCTTGAGGCCCACCTGCCCACCACCGACATCCTGATCGCGACTCCCTTCTGGCCGGCCTATATCACCAGGGAACGCATCCAGATGGCGCCCAACCTCCGGTTATTGCTCACCGCGGGCGTGGGCTCGGACCATTTCGATCTGGCCGCGGCGGCCGAACACAACATCACCGTGGCCGAGATCACCGGCAGCAACGTGGTCAGCGTCGCGGAGCACGTCGTGATGCAGATCCTCACCCTGGTCCGCAACTATATCCCCTCCTATATCGAGGTAACGGAGGGCGGTTGGGACATCGGCAAGGTCGCCGCCCGGTCCCACGACCTTGAGGACAAGTCCGTCGGGATCGTCGGGATGGGACGCATCGGACAGCGGGTGGCCGCGCGGCTGAAGCCCTTTGACGTCCGCACCTCGTATTTCGATTACCGGCGTCTGAGCACCACGGAAGAGCAGACGCTCGGCGCCCGTTACTCCCAGCTTTTGCCCCTGGTCGAAAACAGCGATGTGGTCAGCATCAACATCCCCCTTACACCGGCGACCCAGGGCCTCTTCGACGAGAAATTGCTCTACGGCATGAAGAAGGGGGCCTACCTGGTGAACACGGCCAGGGGGCGGATAGTGGACACCGACGCCCTGGTGGCGGTGATGGAGGCCGGGCATCTGGCGGGCTACGCCGGAGACGTTTGGTATCCCCAGCCCGCGCCGCCGGACCATCCCTGGCGGAAGATGCCCAACCACGCCATGACCCCCCATGTGTCCGGAACTTCTCTCGAAGCTCAGAAGCGTTATTCCGATGGCATACGGGATTGCCTAGAAAACTACTTCGCCGGAGAACCAATCGACCGCGACTACATCATCGTCGAAGGCGGGCGGGTGACCAGCCCCAGCTACAGCTACGCCTACGAGGGCTGAGACACATTTGGCGGGGAACGCTGCGAACAGGTCAGGCCACCGGGACGGGCCAGAACAAATCCCTAGACCGGTAAACGTTTATTGCCAGTTCACAACCAAACGTGTCCACTGCTTTTTGATGACCGACTCGCGGCTCGTCGCAACGTAATCGAAATCCAGCGGATAAGCTCTTACACCCAAGCATTCAAAATTCGGGCGGCCAGAATCATCCCAAGCGGCTACCCAGTTAATCAACTGCTGAACAAGTGTATCGTCCGGGCCGAAACGCCGAACAAAGAGTTCAAAAGGCGTCGAGTCAAAAGACTCATCGTCGGGGGAAGTTTGGTCTACAGGGGGCATCAACACACACAAGCTTCCGTCCGAATGCAGACCCATCGTGCCACAAGCCCTACCCTGGCTCGACATCCTGAAAAGGTCCGGCACGATTCCCCGCTCAGCCCAATCTCCTGTCGCCACCAGGTTGCAAAATCCCCTACCATGGAGAGCCAGCCACAAACCCAGTCCCGAATAAATCTCGAGTCGTGTAACCCGTACGTTGGTCGGGAAGTCTTGGGCTAGACTGGTCAGCGACGAGTAAATTGCCTCCCCATCGACCAAGTCATGGTCGTCCATATAGATCTCTAGCCCGGGCTCCGCACCAAGTTGAATCGCCCGATCAGGCGCGGCGAACTTTCCGCGCAGCATCATAAAGCCACAAGGCTTAACCGACACGCTGGCCAAATGGCCGTCGTCGTGTTCCAAAGCGACCGATAGCTGGCCACCGCCTGAGATCGACAAAGGCAACAGGAGGCGCCCTCCCGGCTTCATTTGCTCACGCCAGGCTGGGGCAATGTCCCTAGCGCCCACGGTCAGGATGATTCTGTCGTATGGCGCCTCTCCCGGCACGCCGAATGCGCCGTCATCGCAAATTATTTGCACCTGGCCAAAGCCCGCCTCCGATAGGTGTTCACGAGCGGCCGCCACTATGTCCTCGTCTATATCAACCGTGACGACCCGCCCGGTATCGCCGACAAGGTGCGCCATCAAAGCGGCGTTGTAGCCAGTACCCGCACCGATCTCCAGCACACGGTGGCCGGATTCTAGCCGCAGTTGTTCAAGCATGACCGCCATGATGGCCGGCTGCGAGGACGAGCTAACAACTTGGCCTTCTAAATGCTTGGTGGGGATAGGCACGTCACTGTAGACCTGGTCAAGGGACACACCTGGCAAAAACAGATGCCGTGGGACCTTACGGAAAGCCTCCTCGACGCGTGGAGTCTGAATACATCCCGCGCTCTTCAGGTTGTCCACGAGAGATCGACGCAAAGTAGCGGCGTCATCGTGATTCTCGGAGGGTTGTGCCATCTTTCATGTCCTGCGGCAAAAATCCTAGACCAATGCCCATCTTGTCGAACGTCAATTGTTTCACTGAATCAGGTGAACAGGGATATTATCATGGCAAAGGCCATGGTTCGCCTCCCGTTGGGCGAATGACATCGCAACTTGTCCCGGTTCAGCCGCAGCAGATACGGTAGTTGTAGCCTAGGAAAGTATCAGGCGGTGTGGCGATAGCGTTTGCTTCGTGAGTTGCCTGTTCTTTCATTCACCGCGTTTTGGCGTCAACCAAGACCTTGGCTATCCCTCCATCGCTGTCACCCTGAGCCCGCGAAGGGTCTCGTTTCTTCGCATTTGGCTGGTCCACAGCAACGAGATTCCACGTCGGCTGACGCCTCCTCTGAATGACAAAGAAGGGTTCGCTACCGGCGTTTAATATTACGACAGACGGCCTCCTCTGTTCCCGGTCACGTCAACCTGGGATATAGTGTTTGCTGCGACACAACACCGCAGATGACGAGGGAGAGCATCAAATGCCTGCCAAGAAAGGGACCGGACTGCTGATGGTCTGGTGCGACGTTCCCGATGACCGGGAAGACGAGTTCAACCGCTGGTACAACGAAGAGCATATCGGGGAGATCCTCACGGTTCCCGGGGTGCTGAACGCCGCCCGCTATGAGGCGGTGAAGGGCGGGCCCAAGCACCTGGCCTGCTACGAGTTGGAAAGCCCCGCCGCAGTGCTGGGCGACGGCTTCACCAAGCGCAAGAAGTCCAAGTGGAGCGAGACCATGGGGCCGACTTTAATCGGAAAAAACTTTTTCAACCCACTCTACGAGATGATTTTTCCCGATAGCGTCTCAGGTGAGATGGAGAACAGCGGCATGGCCCCGGCCCTACAAGTCGGCCGCATGAATATCCCACCCGAGCGGTCGGTCGAGTGGAACCAGTGGTACAACTCCACCTTCGTGCCCAATTTCGAGAAGGTGCCCGGTGTGATCCGGGGACGGCGGTTCAAGACCGTTAGGGGCGAAGACCCGATGTATTCGGTGGTCTACGAGTTTGAGAACGAAAATGTATCCCAATCGCCGGAATGGGCGGCCCAACGGGACGCCGACCCCAAGAACGCCGAGATGCGCGCCCTGATCACCCACGGCCCGGGTTCCCCAAGTATCTTTAAGAAGACCTTCGAGCTTTCGTAGCCGCAGGACGGAGTAAACGATGCCCAACCACAAGATAAACGTCGGCAACGTCGAACTGATCTCGCTGAACGACAACCTGCCCATCAGGTCGCCCTTCGTGGCCTTCCCCCACACCACCATCGAGCAGTGGCGGGAGTACCCGGAACTGATGGCCGACGAGGAGAACGGCAAGCACCGCTGGGGCTCGTTGGCCGTCCGCTCCTCCGGCAAATTGATCGTCGTGGACACGGGGATGCAGGGCGAGGGCTGCTACCTGCTGGACGATATGAAGGAGAAGGGCATCGACCGGGAGGCGGTGGACATCGTGGTCTTCACCCACGTCCATCCCGACCACGTCGGCTGGAACTTCACCGGCGGAAAACCCAACTTCCCCAACGCCCGCTTCCTGGTGCCCAAGAAGGACTGGGACTACTGGACCCAGCCCGAGGTCATCAACACGGTCGAATACGTGGTGCCCCAGGTGTTGCCGCTCAAAGAACTGGGCGTGCTGGAATTGATCGACGGCGAACACGAGATCACGCCGGAACTGACCACCTACCCGACGCCGGGCCACACACCGGGCCACAACTCCATCCGCATAACGTCCAACGGGGAGCACGCGTTCATCCTGGGCGATGTGGCCCACAGTCCCATCCAGGCCCACCACACCGATTGGTGCCCCGAGTTCGACATCGACCAAGACGCGGCGCGGGCCACCCGGCATGCGGTCATGGACATGCTGGAAGCCGAGGGCACCCTGGTCTCGGCGGGGCACTTCCCCGACCCCGGCTTCGGCCGCTTCGTCCGAGGAGAAGACCGGCGCTACTGGCAGGGTATCTAGCACCCACGGGATCTGACTGATGGAGACCGAAATGCCCAAAGCAAAGCTGGTCCGCTTCGATAGCG
>CAYMZL010000122.1:0-6751 GCA_964394825.1 uncultured Dehalococcoidia bacterium
CGTGGGGAGAACCGATGGGACCCTCGAACCAGATGGTCCTCCGCAATTCCAGTTGGCCTTCAACCACGCCATTCGGGTTGTCCAGAGACGGGAGGAGGAACATCAGGGGGATGAACATCAGAAGATTCAAGATTCCGACGACCGAGAACAACTCGGCGACTCTGGAAAGGGGTCTGCGCCAGTGGCTCTTGGTGAATCGGAACGCCACCGACACCAAGGGAGCTGCACTGGTCACCATGAAAACCAAGGAGAAGACGGCCATGTAGTAGCCCCAAGGGGCGATCTCGCCGAATCCATCGTCGGCCGCCCGGGCCACGAAGCCCACGATCCCGATGATGAACAAGATGCCCGTCAGCACCAGCGCGATGGTGAACCGCTGAGGCATGGACCTGGTCTTTTCCGAGACGTCTTGGCTCAACACCTTGGCATCTGGGAATACCCACATGCCGGCGTGTTGCCCGTGACCTTTAGGCTCGATTGCCGCCATCTATCTAGGCCTTTTCCAACGGGAATGGCTCAACTTTCTTCAGGTAGATCACGTTGGGCTTGGTGCCCACCTCTTCAAACAGCCGGTAGACTCGGGTACGGCTTTCATCAACGTGGCCGCCGTGTTCCCGGGTCTCGATCTGCTCGTTGGCTTCGTCGAAGTAATGTTTCACCGGGCCGGTCTCGTCATGCTGGTCGGCAAAATTCAGCGCGTTGGTGGGGCAGGCCTGGACGCAGGCGGGCAGAAAGTTGCCCTCTTTCATCTGCCGGTAGTTGAGCTTGCGGTTGGCGACGGGGATCCGTTCGCCGGTCAGGGGCTCCAGACCGCGGCGTTCCACGTTGACCTCGCCGCGGCGCAGGCGCTGCACGCAGAAAGTGCACTTCTCCATGATGCCCCGGCTCCTGACGGTTACGTCGGGGTTCAATTGGTTCCTGAAGCGCTCCGGCCAAACCGGTTCCCAGAAGTTGAAGAACCGGACGGTGTAGGGACAGTTGACCGAGCAATAGCGGGTCCCGATGCAACGGTTGTAGATCTGGACGTTTAGCCCTTCGTCGTTGTGGTAGGTGGCGAACACCGGACAGACCGGCTCGCAGGGGGCGTTTTCACAGTGCTGACACAGGATGGGGATGAATTTGGCCTTGACGTTGGGGAACTCCCCCTCCCAGTACCGCTCGATGCGGATCCATTCGTAGGCCCGCCGTTGCTGGAAATACTCCTTGGTGTTGATGGGGATGTTGTTCTCTGCCTGGCAGGCGACAACACAGGCCTGGCAGCCGGTGCACCGGTCCAGGTCAACCACCATTCCCCATTTATGTTCTACGCGCTGAGTTACCATTTTCCAACCTGTCTATATGTTTCTTGAAGGGGCCGCGCCCTTAGGCGTTCTCCGGCTTGATGGTCTTGATGATTTCCTCGGCGGGCGTTACGCCGATCTCCACCGCCCGTGCGTCGCCCTCCAACTTCGAGATGCTGACGCTGTCGCCGGTCTTGGACAACCGCACCCTGGTCCCGGCCCATGCCAGAGAACCGGTGTCTTTGACCTGGGTCGTCTCCAAGATGTCCATCACGTTGGAGCTCTCGGTGCCGGGACGGCCGGTGGCGTATTCGGAACCATGTCTGCGGCCCTGTCCGAACGGCACGCTTACGACGTCCGGAGGGACAGCCGGGGTCGGATAGACCACGGCGCGGATGGAATCCTTGGAGGACTCGATGCGGACTATGTCCCCCTCCTTCACGCCCAGACGTTTGGCGGTGCCGTCGTTCAACTCCACCCAGGTTTGCCAAGTGACAGTGGACAATGGGTCCGGAGCGGCCTGGAGCCACGGCAGGTGGCCATTGTAGCCGTCCAGCAGGGTATTGTGGGCGAAAGGGACCAGGTAATACGAGTCGGAACCGATGCCGAATCCGGCAAAATCCGGGCCCGACGCCTTATTGGCAATGGTCCGCAGGAGCCCGTCGGGCGCCTGGACATTGGTGGGCCCGGTGGAACCTTCGTCCCACCAACCGCCACGCCGCAGCAGATGGTTCCAGAATTCGTCGGCGGAACCGGCCTCGATGGAACCCCGGTTCAGCGCAAACAAAGCGTCGGAGCCCTCGCGGAGCATGCTTTTGTAATTGGCCCACGGCAACTGAGACTCTCGTCCCAATTCCTGGGCCATGGTCAACAGGACATCGGGGAAGCTCAAGGGGTCCAGGTCGGACAGCGGGTTCACCACCGGCTGCTGCAGTCCCACAACCTGGTAACCGGGCCCCGGTTCGGTGATGTCGTCGCCCCAGTCCTCAAGGTAGACCCGGTCGGGAAGGATGAGGTCGGCCATCACACTGGTGTCGTCCAAGAAGGGTGAGAAGCTGACCACGTACAGGTCCGAGGCTTGGGCGATGGCGTTTCTCAGGTTCAGAGACTCGGGCAGACCGTGCACCGGGTCTGCTCCGTGGAGCATCAGCAACTTCGTTCGGCCGCTCCGGATCTGCTCGGTGACGCGGGTCCAGTCTTCCAGGCTGCCCACCTTGCCGGAGGCGGGGACACCGTCCCAGGGGCTGCCGGGATTGAATCTCACTCCGCCCTTGACGCCGACGCTGCCCACCAGATAGTTGAGGGCGTAGATGGCTTCCAAGTTGAAGAGGCCGTTGCTCTGCGCTCCGGCGGAACCGCCGCCGATGGCGACGCTGGGCTGGGTCCGGGCGAAACTGCGGGCCAGGTTTTTCAGGAAGTCCACCGGGTCGCCGCCGGTCATCTCCGGGGTGAGACCGGCCCGGGGGGCTACGATCTCAGGCCGGAAGGTGTTCAGGGTTTGTCTGCCGGAATCGCGGCCAACCAATGAGTCCACATCGACGCCGCTGGCCTGCAGGTCCTCCGAGACAATGACCTGGGCCAAGCTGAGGGCCAGATGGCCTTCCCAACCGGGCCGCACCGGCAGCCATCTGTCGGCGTTGGCCGCGGTCATCGAGAACCGGGAATCAATCTGATAGAACATGCCCCGGTCACGGCCATCTCCCTGCCGGAACTCGCCGTACCCGCGGTTGTAGCGGGTGGGAGAGACCCAGGTGGAGAGGAAGTCCGCGCCGAAGGACAGTATGAACCGGCTGTTTTCCAGGTCGAAATCGGGTAGCAAGTCCTGTTGGAAAACGTTCTTGACCGCTGCCCGGTAGGTGTTGTTGTCGATGGCTTCAAAGCCCAGGTGCTCGCCGCCGATGGCGGAGGCGAACCGCTCGGCCAGGAGTCCCAGATGTCCGCGCAGGGGCTCGGTGATCATCACCGAGGACGAGCCGAAGGACTGGAGGGCGCCGCGTAGGGAGTCCATGCCGTTGGGCTGCCAATTCACCGGCAGGAACTGGCCGGAACCGCGGGGGCCGCTGCGCCGCATGGGCGAGGATATGCGGTCCGGGTGGTACAGGGCCTGAAGACCGGCCTCGCAACGGGCGTGGGTCTTACCCTGGTTGGTCGGGTAGAAAGGGTTGCCTTGAATCTTCTTGGCCCGGCCCTCCATCACGCGGACGACGATTCCCTCACATGACGGGCAGGTCCGGCACAGGCTGGCGTACCAGTTGTCGCTTCCCCGGACCAGGTCTTCAGGCAGGCGCACCGGACTCTGGATGTCCAGCTCTCCGCGGCGGATGCCAAATCCCTCACAGGCCACGGCTCCCACCGCGCCCAGGCCGGCCCAAGCAAGAAAGTTTCGCCGGGTTAGTTTCATCTACCTATGACCCTGTTTTGCATCGAAATCCATTACTTGTGGCATACCGTGCAGTCCGTGGACACGCTGTTTTCCCGGTGACAATCGACACAGGTCCCCATCTTCAACGACTGGCCGGTCTTGGGTTGCACAACAGTCTTGTTCCCGACGTCGCCGTGGCATATCGTGCAGGTCTGAGCGACATCGGGCGACTGGGTGATCTCCTCACCGTTGATGCCGTATTTAACCGGGATGGTCTCGTCGGTGAAGTACCTGATATGCGCTTCATGGATGAAGCGGACGTGGTCTGGGAGACGATACACACGCTCCCAGTTGATTGGCTGGCCGGTGTCGAAGGCCGTTCTAACCTTCTGAATCTCGGCCTGGGCGGTGATGGTCGCGCCGTCGATGTCTTTATGGCAGAACAGGCATGTTTCTAGGGCGGGCACCGTCGCCGCCGCGCCCTTGGTCACGTTCCGGTGACAGAACTCGCACTGGATATTGTTCTCCGCCACGTGGACGGTGTGGGGGAAGGCCACCGGCTGGGCTGGGGCGTTGCCGAGGCCGAATGGCGGGTTCGAGAACCAGGAGATGAGCAAAACGACTACGACGAAACCCATGATTACGGTTACGACCCCTCCGGCTACCATCAGGGGCAGCATTTTCCCACTTGGCATCATCTAGTCAGTCGTTCCGTTCAATGTTTTTCTTACCTTACGCTCGCTGCCAATGACGTTGATCTAGAAGTCGGTCTAGAATATGAACCGGTTGTAGACCTGCCGCACGTCCAACGCCGAGTTGATGGCGAGGACCAAGATGACCACGCCGGCGGCGAACACCAGGGCGGCGAACCCGGTTAACGGTACCCGCAGGCGCTGCATCGACTCCGGGAGATGACCCGTGATTACCAGCGAAGGAATCAACGCATGGGCCACCAGCAGGGTGATCGCGAAAGTAACAACTAGGGGGAAATAGATCCAGAACCACTGGAGAAAGAGGTGGATATTGTTCCATTCAACGCTGGTTAAAGCTTTGGGGTCATCGAACATAGGACACCTATCGGTGGCCAAAAATTAACGTTTCGATAGGGAAACCGCACCCGAAAAAAGCCTCCGTTCAGAGGCCAGGTGAAAAATATCACAACGCCTCATGAGTGTCAAGGGATTTCAGCTTTGGTTACGCGTGGATGCAGGCTTGCGGGACCGTCGTGCCGCGAGGCCTCTTTGCGTTCCGGACTTATGCCTGGCCCCTAGACGGGCGGGTTGTCGCGGTACCAGTCGATGATCTCCGAACCCGATGCGGCCCAGACTCCATCGTGGCCCATCATGTAGGCCAAGGCGTCTTCCAGGTAGCCGATGCGGAAGGGCTGTCCCACCAGCCACGGGTGGAGGTTGATGGCCAGGAGCCGTCCGTTCGCCGCTCCGTCCCGGTACATGGCGTCGAACCCGTCCTTCATCATTTGGGCGTAACGGTCGATGGTCACGCGGCGGGTCGACATGGTGAACAGATCGTCCATCTCCAACATCGTCGGCAGCGCGGTCAAGCCGTCTTTCATGGGGTAGGGCTGCTCGTCGTTGACCCAGTCGCATAGGTACTCGATCCCGGCTTGGGCCAGCAGGCCGGGGGTCCGCTCCGATTCGCCGTAGTCGGTGCCGAACCAGCCCTTGGGCGCGGCGCCGGTGGCCTTCTTCAAGACGTCCATGGCGGAGCGGATGAACGCCGCCTCCTCTTCGATGGACATGTTGCCCGTGATCATCTGGCTGCCCGAGACGCCGTGGGCGATGATCTCGCAGCCCCGGTCCAGGCAGTGTTTCACCAAGTAGGGATAGCCTTCGGCGGTCTGGGAGTCCATGGCCACGGTGGGCTTGATGCCCAGGCGTTCCAGCACGTCCAGCACCCGGAAGATGCCCACCCGGTGGCCATAGTCCCGGTGGGTATAGCGGGCATAGTCGGGGAAGGGCCGGACGCCCAAGCCCCCGGCTTGGTCGGCGCTGAAGCTGTCTTCCGGCGGCTCCCATTCGGTGTGCTCCAGGGTCACGATGACGCACAACGCCACTCTGGCGTTGTTGGGCCAGCTAAGTTTGCCGCGGGTGGAAATGGGGGACCACTCGTGGTGCTCGTGGTCCATCCCCTGTCGTCTTTCAGCGGGCATGGTTCAGGGCTCCCGTCGCCTTAGATTTTGGGAAAGTTAGACCGGCTAGGCCGGCTAGGGATTGAACTGTTGGGCGTGGGTCACCGCCTGGTCGTAGTAATTCTCGATGTAATACTCGGCGATGTCGTCGGCGGTGGTCTGCCAGATGCCGTCGTGGGACATGATGTAGCTGAGTATCTCGTCCAAGAACTTGATGCGGTGGGGCTGGCCGATCAGGAAGGGATGGAGGGCGATACACATCACGCGGCCGCTCTCGGCCCCCTCTTTGTACAGTTGGTCAAACTGCCTCTTGCAGATCTCCGCGAAATAGTCCGCTTCGTAGTTCACCCGGAAGAGCGGCGAATCGTTCAGTTCGATGGAGTATGGGACCGAGACCAGCTTGCCCGACTTGACGTTGATGGGCACCGGTTGGTCGTCGTGCATCCAATCCGTGTGGTAGATCAGCCCGGCCTCGGCCATCAGGTCCGGGGTGCGCTCGGTGCCCGAGATGGCGGGGCCCAGCATGCCCTTCAGTTGCTTCCCGGTGAGGCGTTTCAGGGTATCGATATTGTCCCGGTAGAACTCCCGCTCCTGCTCTTCCGAGTACGCATAGAGGTAGCGGGTGTTGTAGATGCCGTGGCTCATGAAGTCCCAGTCCCGGTCCACCATGGCCTTGCCGACCTCCGGGAAGTGTTCCAGGACGGCCATGTTCAGGGACACGCAACAGCGGATCTTGTATTGGTCCAGCACCTCCAGCATGCGCCAGAACCCGACCCGGTTGCCGTAGTCGCGGTGGGAGTATTGCTGCACGTCGGGGTAGGGAGTGCGCGGCCAGGGGTTGCGGGGGCCGTCTTGGATCGGCATGTATTCGTAGTGCTCCACGTTGGGAGCGATCCACAGCGCCACCCGTGCCCCGTTGGGCCACTTGATCGGCGGGCGCTCGATGATGGGGCTGTAATC
>CAYMZL010000123.1:0-4206 GCA_964394825.1 uncultured Dehalococcoidia bacterium
ATCGTAGGCGAAGTAGGCCATGGTCTCCACCACCAAAACCGTCTCGCCCCGGCGGTGGAATTCGGCCAACAATCTGGCGGCCAAGCCAGGCTCGGCCTGCAGCAGGCGGTACATGATCCGCCAGGGCGGGGCCAGCAATGGGTCGCTGTCCCGCACCAAAGCCAACGCCGCTTCGGTGTCACTATTCAACATCAATGCCGCCGCCTCCGGTTGCGCCAGGATCAACCCCTCCAGGGGGACGGGAGAATCCAGAAGCAGACGCACCGTCTCCTTGGGGGCTTCCTTGGCTCGGTCGGCCATCACCTGGAACAGGGCCTCCAGGTACTGCTCGTCGATCCGGAAGTTTCCGGAGGGTTCTTGGATCAACAGGGTTATACCCTCCCGGAGCTGTGACTGGCTGGCCGCGCCGGACGTTACGCCAAGTTTGGGGAGCAGTCTTTCAGGGTCCAAGATTGTCCGGAGTTCGAACGGCACCGGAGACATCAACCCGCGCACGGTGTCATCGGCCAAGGCGAAGGTCACCGCCTTGGCCATTGCCGGGTCTCGGTCGCGGAAAAGGTCGAAGAAAAGTTTCAGGTCTTCTTCCTGGTCCAGGCCCGTTTCGTCTAAGAATCTCTGCAGATTCACCGCGCCCCAAATAGGGTGAAACCGCCCGGCCTCCAGAATGGAATCGACCTTGGCTCCGAAGACCTTGAGCCGCTCCACGAAACTGGCCGTGGCTTGCAGGGTCAGGCCCTCGGGCAACACCGTCCCGCTGGCGAATAGTTCCAATAGGACCTGGTTGTCCACGGCCGGAAGAAAGTTGACCAGGAACGGTTCTTGGGCCAGGCGCTCCGCCAGGCGCTCCGCCCGTTCGGCTGGCGAACCCCTTGCCGGGTAGGCCATGAATCCCAGGGCCGAGGCCAGTTGTCCGGCACGCTCCAACTCGAGGGACGACAGGTAGCCGGGGTGGGCCGCGCGCAGCGACACTTTATCCTGAAGATACCGGCGCCAGAACTGAAAGTCCTCTTCTTTCTGGGGATCGCCAATCAGGAGGTCGAACTGGGCAGCCAGGTCGCGCAGCCGTTGTTTCTCCTCGGTTTCCAGCGCTATTTCCGCGGTCAGTAAGACCCCTTCGGCCACTGCTGACGACTTCAGGAACGGGTACTGTCTCAGGTCCAGGTGCTCGAATCCCAGCCACTTGCCCGCCACCGCCCGCTCTTCTTGAGATAACGATTGGAACCAGCCTGCCGCGTCGTACCAACTGCCAAAGGGCCCGGCCGAGAGGAAATTGACCCAATATTTCCGCAATATGGGCGGCACCAGCCTGAGACTGCCGCCGGTGGTGTAAGGCACGTCGGCCTCCAGGCTATGAAACACCGGCTCTGGGTTGTCGATGGAGATGTCGGGCAGGTTGCGCAGCCGTTGGCGGAGCAACTCGTAATCGTCGGGAGGCTGGCCCATGAAAGCCAGGATGTCCCGGTGGTAACTGTCCATCGCCGGAGAAAGAGCCGCGCCGGCAGGTTTCTCCCAGCTAAGGCCCGGCCTGCCCGCCACGGGAATGCCGCCCCAATAGGAATGGCCCAGTTCGTGAATCACGCCGATGGGCTTGGCCTCGCCAACCCCGGCCCATTCGTCGAAGCCGTAGCTGCCGAAGAAACCCGGTTCCCCCTCCATCTGGCGCAGGTCCACGCTCCGGAGCAGCGCCTCACCCGCTTTGGTCGGCCGGTAGAGTGCCACCACCGCGTCCACCCGTTCTTTGACCCACTCTGTGGTGTCCGGGTGGGGAGTGGGCAGGGCTGCGGCAGAGCCGGGAAGGGGAGTAGAAACGGCGGCGGCGTTGGAAAGGGGAGTAGGCAGGGCTGCGGCGGCAGTTGGGCTTGGGGGAACAGCGTCGGTGGCAACGGGAACGGTGGGCGCCGCGCTGCTGCATGCGGCGAGCAGCAGGCAGATTGCGGCGGCTGGAGTCCAGCGGGTCATCAGGGGTCGGCCCGGCCAGTTAGCATGCGAATCAGAAGACCTCGAGGGGTTCCTCGGTGACCGCTCCGTCGCTTATCTGGAATATGCGCACGACTGGGTTGTCCATGTCCATCAACGACACAAGAACGTAGCGAACGTCGGGCCAGAGCGCGTCCGTGCCCGCGGCGATGCGCACGTCGGTGTCCGAGGGATAGGCTTCGCTGCCGGTGTGGGAGTGGTAGATGGCCAGCAGGTCCCAGCCGTTGTCGCCGGCCTCAGAGTCGACTTTGACCAGTTCCCCAGGGTCCATGGAGAACCGGAACGGGCTGGCCTCCACATTGGACATTCGGTAGACCTTCATCACCTTGCCGTCCGGTCCGGCCAGGATGCCGCAGCATTCGTTGGGCAGGTCGGCCTTGGCGTGGTCCACCATCTCGTCGACGAATTCCTGTCTGATCTGGACCAATCGGCTAACTCCAGGGAACAAAAATCGCGCGGCCCGCGTCAATAAGGATATGACGCCGCCGTCTGGCTTGAATATAGCAGAGGAATCCTGGGGTGAACAACGGCATCAAAATATTTCGAAAGGGATGCGGGAATGCGGTCCACCGCGATTTATCCAACCCGCTCCCATGAAAAAGGTATCATAAGATGTTCTATCTCAAAGCGTGCACAAAATGCCGGGGAGACCTAATCCTGGAGCAAGACGCCTATGGTGACTTCCTGAAGTGCATGCAGTGCGGGACCTTGATTGACGTCGATGAGGTCCAAGGCCATCAGTCCGTGTTGAATGGGTCTGCGTCGAATAACGTTGTGGTCCGGGCTGTGAACGCGGCGAAAGCCAAGACCGCGGTCGCCGTTTAGCGTCCGGACTTATCTTCCGGGGTTTTGGGCCCACTCGGCGTACCGGTGCACCGCCGCTTCTTGTTCCGGGGTCTGGACCGACCCCGGACGGAGCTCCCGCACCCGGTTGACCGCCTCGGTGGGCTCATAGCCGCGGTGCACCAGGTAACAGGCCAGGACCGTGCCGGTGCGTCCGATGCCCGCGTAACAACTGACCACCACCGGCTTCCGCTCCCCAGTCTGCCGGTCGATGAACTCAATCATCCGCTGAATCTGTTCCATTTCCGGCGGCGTGAAATCCGGCACCGGCTCGAACATATCCACCAGGTCAACCATGTTTCCGGTGTCCGCGGCGATGGTCCGCTCCTCCATCCGGATCACGGCGCGGACGCCCTGGCTGTGGAGAAAAAACAGGTCGTCAAAACCGGCCGGCCCCTGGGAGCCGGCCAGTTCGTCTTTCAAGACCCAGGCAAAGTTCATGAAGCGCAACTTTCTCCCCCCTCGTCCTCTGGGTTAGCGCTTAACTTCAGTCTCGATCCGCCGGCGCACTTCCTGCTCCGTCAGCGTGTCCACCGAGACGACCTTGTCCCGGGAGCCGTGGCCGTGGACTATCTCCAACTTGGACTTGCTGACCCCCAACGCCTTGGCCAGCAGGGCAATCACCCCGGTGTTGGCCTTGCCGGCTGAGGGAGGGGCCGTGACCCGCAGCCGCAGTGTCCCATCCTCATAGCCGTCCACCTGGTTACGGGAGGCTTTTGGCTGGACCCGCACCTTCAGCATGCAACTTTCCCCGGGTTGTAAAACCATGGTCTAGGCACCTGTCAGGCGTGACTGGAGGTCCGGCTACTGGGGGCCGTCTGGTATATTAAGTCTGAAGGTCCCCATGCGGCAGGAGGTGTCCGGTGGAGTATACCAACATCAAACTGGAGAAAGAAAACCGGGTGGCAACCATCCGGCTCAACCGCCCGGACGCTCTCAACGCCCTGAGTCCGGAGTTGTTGGTGGAACTCTCATCTGGGGTGTCCGAGGCGGGCAACGACGAGTCCATCAAGGTGTTGGTGATCCGGGGCGAAGGCCGGGCCTTTTGCGCCGGCGCCGACCTCACCTACTTCCAAACCACCTTTGAGAATCCCGCCCTGCTGCCGGATTACGTGGCCCAGATCACCGACACACTGGGCCGGATCGAGAAACTGCCCATCCCGGTCATCGCGGTGGTGCACGGTTTTGCCCTGGCGGGCGGACTCGAACTGATGATGGCCTGCGATATGGCGCTGGTGGCCGAAGACGCCCGCATCGGAGACCAGCACGTGAACTTTGGCCTGATGCCCGGCGGCGGCTCCACCCAGCGGCTGCCCCGCCGTGTGGGCCTGCAACGGGCCATGGAACTGCTGACCACCGGCAGGTGGCTCTCCGGCGCCGAAGCTG
>CAYMZL010000123.1:4306-6747 GCA_964394825.1 uncultured Dehalococcoidia bacterium
TCTCCTTCGAATTTTTCCCTCCCCGGACGGCCGAGGGAATACCGGCGGTGTTGGAGACCCTGGACGGGTTGACGGCGTACTGCCCAGACTTCGTGTCGGTGACCTACGGGGCCGGCGGCTCGACGCGGTCTTTCACTGAGGAGATCACCTTCCAGGCCAAGCGGACCTCCGGAGTGGAGGTCATGGCCCACCTGACCTGTGTGGGTCAGACCAAAGAGGAGATTCACGGGGTATTGGAGCGCCTCGAGGCCGAGGGCATTGAGAACATCATCGCCCTGCGCGGCGACCCGCCTCGCGGGTCCACGGAATTTGTCCCGGTGGCCGGCGGCTTCCAGCATGCCACCGACCTGCTCCAGCACGTAAAGTCGAACTTCAAGTTCGGCGTGGCTGCCGCCTGTTACCCAGAAGGCCATACCGAATCGGTGGACTTGGAAACAGACCTAAAATACGTCAAACTCAAGGTCGAGAACGGGGCCGATTTCCTGGTGACCCAGTTGTTCTACGACAACCGGTATTTCTTCGATTTCGTGGAGCGGGCCCGCGCCGGAGGCATCGAAGTGCCCATTATTCCGGGAGTGTTGCCAGTCTTGAACTCCGCTCAAGTCCGCCGTTTCACCGCCCTCAGCGGGTCCGCGATACCCCCCGCCTTGGACCGGTTATTGGACAAGTACGCCGACGATGACGACAGCGCGCGCGACATGGGGGTGGAGTACGCCACCGCCCAGGTGCGGGAGCTCTGGGACTCGGGCGTGCCCGGTGTCCACTTCTACGTGTTGAACCGCAGCTACTCGGTGTCCCGCATCCTGGACAACCTTCAATTACCCGGACACCATCGGGTAGATTGATCTACCCGCCTGGGCGGACGATGCTCACAACAGGCGTCGACATCATTGAGATTCCCCGTATCCAACAAGTGTTGGACCGCTACGGCCAACGGTTCTTGGACCGTATCTTCACCCCTGCCGAGATTGCCTACTGCCGTGGCCGCGCGCCCAACCTGGCCGGCCGTTTTGCCGCCAAAGAGGCGACGATGAAAGCGTTGGGCACCGGCGTCCGCGGTGTCGGTTGGAAGGATATCGAGGTCGTCCGCGAGGAAAGCGGCGCTCCCAGCGTGAAACTCCACGGCCGGGCCGAGCAGCGGGCGAAGCGGTTGCAGGTGGGTGAGTTATCCCTCAGCATGTCCCACTCCCGTGAATACGCCGTGGCCTTTGTGGTCGCGCAGCGGGCAGAATAGCCGGCCGGGAATTACTGAATGAAGATCGTCACCGCCGCCCAGATGACCGCCATAGAGCAGGCGTCGGAGAAATCCGGAGTCAGCACCGACGTCCTGATGGAGAATGCCGGTCTGGCCGTGGCCCGAGGGGCGCGGGACCTGGCCGGCGCGGCGGGCGTGCGGGTACTGGTGCTGGTTGGCCCCGGCAACAACGGGGCCGACGGCCTGGTGGCCGCCAGACATCTGCGCCGCTGGGGCGCCGAAGTCACCTGCTTTGTGGTGGCCGGCCGGCCTGAGGCCGACCTCAAGATGGACCGGGCGCTGGAGTATGGGGTCACTGTAGCGGGACCCGCCGGGGCCGCCGACAGTGGGGAGTTGGAGCGGTTGTTGGCCCGGTCCGCCCTGGTGATAGACGCCGTGCTGGGCACCGGCCGGGCGCGGCCTTTGGAAGGACCGATCAAAGAGACCATGCTCCGGCTCTCCAAGGTTCGGTCCGCGCCGGTTCCGCCCAAGCTGTTGGCCCTGGACCTGCCCACCGGGCTTAACGCCGACACCGGCGAAGTTGACCCCAGTGGCATACCCTGCGACGTAACCTTCGCCCTCGGTTACCCCAAGGTGGGTTTGCTTAATTTCCCGGGCGCCGGGCACGCCGGGGAGATGCGGGTGCTGGACATCGGCGTACCCCCCGGCCTGCCCGAAGAGACATCGATACTGCTGGAACTCTTGGATGGACCGTGGGTGGCCGAACACCTGCCCCAGCGGCCCTTGGACGCCCACAAGGGGGACTTCGGCCATGTCCTGGTGGTGGCCGGTTCCCGGAACTACGTGGGAGCGGCCTATCTGGCGTCCCAGGCGGCGGTGCGGGCCGGGGCCGGACTGACCACCCTGGCCACCCCCGAGAGCGTCTATCCCATCGCGGCCGCCAAGGCCACCGAGCCGGTCCACCTGCCCCTACCCGAGGACGAGGAGGGACGGGTCAGCGCCCAGGCGGCCGAGGTGCTCGATGGCGGGTCCCGCCGCTATACCAATATCTTGGTCGGTTGCGGGTTGGGCCTATCCGAGGGCACGATACAGTTCGTCGAAGACCTATTGTTCAACCGATCGTCCAGCCGTTCGTCCAGCCGTTCGTCCAACCGAGAAGGTTCCGGGCTCTCCGAGTTGCCTGCGCTGGTGGACGCCGACGGGCTGAACGCCCTGGCCCGGATCGACGGTTGGCCGGAGCGCCGCC
>CAYMZL010000124.1:0-6723 GCA_964394825.1 uncultured Dehalococcoidia bacterium
CTACCACGGCAGCCACGACCAGGTGAGCGTCAGTGTGCGGGTGGACCAGGCCAAAGCAGGAGAGCGCAGCCGCACCGACGCCTTGACCGCCACCGAAGGCCTGGGCGAAGGCACACTGGACCAAGTGGTGGTTATGCCCTTCAACGAGACGGCGGCCGCCCGGAAGATCCTGGAAGAGAACAAAGACCAGTTGGCGGCGGTGATCATCGAACCGATCCTCGGCTCCGTCGGGATGCTGCCGGCCACCACCGAGTTCCTGACCATGCTGCGGGAGTTCACCAGGGACAACGGGATCATCCTGATCTTCGACGAGGTCATCAGCTACCGAGCATCATCGGGCGGCGCCCAGGAGTACTACGGGATCACGCCGGACATGACATCTTTGGGCAAGATCATCGGCGGCGGGTTCTCCATCGGGGCCTTCGGCGGCCGCAAAGACATCATGGACCTCTACGACCCAACGGCCCCCGGCGGGCCCAGGGTGGCCCACGCCGGGACGTTCAACGCCAACCCGGTGACCATGCTGGCGGGGGCGGCGACCCTGGAACAACTCACTCCCGAGGTCTATCGTAAGCTGGCCGAGAAAACCGAATATCTGCGGGCCGGGATCCTCGCGGTGGGCGCTCAGTTGGAGATGCCGGTCCAGGTGACCGGCCTGGGTTCGCTATTCGGCATCCATTTCAGCGGCGGCGATCTGGTGGGCTACCGCGACATCGCCGCAGAGGACGCAGCCTTCCGGCACCAGGTGTTCTTGGGTTTGCTGAACGAAGGTATCCTGATGGCCTCCAACCTGGTGGGCGCGGTCTCCACCGAGATCGGCGAGGCTGAGATCGACGCCTTCACCGCGGCGCTGCGGCGGGTGCTGGAACGGGCGCGGACACCGTCCGCCTAAAAGGCGTATCTTTCATAGATAAGGAACGAGACCATGTTTGAAGGATTCGAAGAACTACAGATAGAAGCCAACGGCACCACCATCAATCTGGTGAAGGGCGGCAGCGGACCTCCGTTGCTGATGCTCCACGGCTACCCCCAGACCCATGCCATGTGGAACAAGATCGCGCCGCGTCTGGCCGAGGACTACACAGTGGTGTGCCCGGACCTGCGCGGCTACGGCGACAGCGCCAAGGTCAAGGGCGACCCGGATCACCTGAACTATTCCAAGCGCACCATGGCCCAGGACCAAGTGGACGTCATGAAGCAGCTTGGGTTCGATACGTTCTTCCTGGTGGGCCACGACCGGGGCGGCAGGGTGTCCCACCGTCTGACCAAAGACCACCCGGAGAGCGTTCTCAAGCTGGCTACGTTGGACATCATCCCCACCCACAAGATGTTCCAGATAGTGAACAAGGAGTTCGCCACCAACACCTATCACTGGTTCTTCCTGATCCAGCCCTTCGATTTCCCGGAGAAGGTGATCGGGGCCGACCCGGAGTTCTTCGCCCGCCGGGGGTTCGACCGGGTCAAGGACGCCGAACAGGTGTTCACGCCGGAAGCGCTGGCCGACTATCTGCGCTGCTTCAACAACCCCGGCACCATCCACGCCGTCTGCGAGGACTACCGGGCCGGGGCCAGCATCGACCTGGTGCACGATGAGGAAGATTTCGACCAGAAGGTCAACTGCCCCATGTTGGCCCTGTGGAGCTCCACGGGCTACGTCGGGCGGACGCAGGACGTGCTCAAGGTTTGGCAGGACTACGCCACCAACGTGCGGGGACACTCGTTGCCTTGCGGCCATTACCTGGCGGAAGAGGCGCCCGACGAGACCTATTCGGCCATCAAACAATTCCTATCGGAATAAGCGCCGCCCCAATACCTAGTTTGGAAATAGTAGGTACTGCCTTCCGTTCGTCCTGAGCTCGTCGAAGGACTTCGGCGCAGTCATGGTTCGACGGCGCTCACCACGAACGGTTGGTGACGCGGATTATCGATAGGAAGGGCTAGATCAACAACCTAGCCAGAAAAAATCGATTGAAATAAGGGAGGCAGAATCATGGGCTCGATCAGAATGTACACCGGCGACGACGGCAATACTCATATCGAGGAGATTGACCCGTCGGACCACCCAGCCTGGAATACCCTGCACGACGCCAAGGGGATCATGTTCCGGGCGCAACAGCCCGGCTTCTTCAGCGATTGGCACATCGCCCCGCGCCGCCAGTACATCATCACCCTCTCCGGCGAGGCCGAGATCGGCCTGAAAGACGGCACTATCCACCGCCTGGGAGCCGGTGACGTCAACCTGGCCGAGGACCTAACCGGCAACGGCCACACCACCCGAGTGGTGGGCAACGTGCCCCGGATCACGGCGACGGTGCATTTGGAGGGGTAGGAGTGGTACCGTCACTGAAAAACACGAAGGGGCGAATTTAAAGAGTCTGTCTCAGAAGTTCGGCGGCATTACGAACTCCGTATCAAGCACGTTAATCAGAACTAAAATAACCCAATTGGCGAGCATAAATCAGCGATATAACGATATATGCTACGTAAGTCGTCTCGAATTTTCATTTTGAGACGATCTCTTAAAACCCGCTCCATTTTGCTTGGACTTCCCACCACTCCCGCCAAATCAGGTGTCCCTCCGGTCAACGAGTAAAACGCTTGTGCTGCCGTTCCTCGCAAACTTAGTTGGGAGCCGTCAGTTATAGACGGGAAGGGACACTTTACTTGTTTGGGCCACCTGGTTGACCAGGAGGCGGATATGGACTTGGCCCAGGTGGTCCACCAGGATAGCCTGGCGGAGGTGCCCATACCCCGCTTTTGTTCAAGTCATATGAGCTTGGCGCAGTTTTCATGTAATGTTGCGAGAGTAACTCTATCGAGGGTTTCGGAGAATCTTCGTCGGAATGTCCTTGAACGTCCACATTGTCCAACAACGTCTTCTGTTTCTCTTCCCATGAAATCAGTGTCATTCTTCCCCCTCCTTCAAGAATTCACCTAATTGCCATAGTCGAAGGATATCATCAATCAACAAATCAGGTAGTTTGTGAGGTATCACCTCCAACATTCCCCGAGAGTATTGTGTATTGATGATTCCTGACCGCTCCAGTTTACCAAAGATTTCCGGTGAAAGTAACCTGTTTCGAGCTTCTTCAATATAGTGTCTCCGAAAGTAAGATCCAAGACTGGCCTTGCCTCTCCTTTCGGCAATGTAATTCAATCCGTGTTTACGAAGATAGCTCGACAGAATTGGTTTAAAAGCATGGCCCACGGTGTTGCAATCTTGCGGCAATCGCGCAGAAAGCTCCATCATCCGGTCCGTCATGAAGGGGGACATCATGTTTACATCGTGATTGATAGACGCCTCGTAGATCGATTCGATTTGAACCGCGGATCCCCATCCGAGGAACGTACAAAGGCTCCCCATGCTGAGTCCCCGGTATAGGTCCCAGTGTCTTAAGACTTGTTCCACGAATTGTTTCTGGCCAAATTTCGATAAAAATGGTGCTGGCCGATCATAGCCTAGTCTTCGACGTAGGAAGAGCCCCCCTAACCAAGCCTCGACGTCATCCATCGGAAAGAATGGATAGCAAAACTCATCACCGTATGTGCCAGTAAACAAGTTATGCCAACCCTTTGACCGCGCAACAGTGTACATCTCCCCCATTTCGCGCTCATAAGGGTCGAAAAAAGGCGATACCTGAAATCTGCGTGAAGGCAACTCGCTTCTCCTGATCTCACTGTTCGCCCGTACCTTCATGGTATCCACGCCTAAAGCAGTTGCAAGATAATCTACAAAACGAGATTCGTTCGATTTTACTCCAGGAAAGATGACCGTCACGGCCTGTAAAGGAACTCCAACTTCCCTCAAACCGACGAGAACCGAGCTTGAATCATAGCCGCCGCTGAGCCGAACAGCTATGGAATCTCGATCGAGCCCGTTAAGCATTTCGGCGATACTCTGATGAAAAATAGTTTCGAAAAGGTCTAGTGCTTCGCAAGAGTCGATGGCGTCTGTTTGATCAAACGTCCAATATCGGAGGACCTCCCAATCATCCACACCGGCGCGCAGATAGCTCCCGGGAGGCACCTGAAAGATTTTCTGATAAGGTGTTTCATGAGGTGCTGCGGGTGCGCCTGATAGGTAGTCGATGAAGTAGTCCAGATTTACGCGACGCTCTGACATTGCACCCAGAAGATGCTGAATCGTTGAAGACCAAAGAATTTTATCCCCAATAATCGTAAAGAATAGAGGAATATTTCCGATAATGTCGCGACACAGTATGAGCTGCGGAATTTTCTGATTGACAGCCGCGAATGAAAATTGACCTCGGAGACGCTCTAACATACCGATCCCATGCCTAGCGAGACCAACGCGAATGATGTCCTCTACCGATGTCGAAGATATTCTCAGGAAACGTCGAAGCTCATCCTTGTTAGATAGCCAGATATCTCCGGATACACCTAGACTAGTAGGGGAGTCCGCATCTCCACTCTGGGGCGAACTTTCCCAGTCAATCGATGTTTCGATTTCGGGTCCTGAAGAAAGGTAACCGAGGCTGGCACGAGCAGATGTACCTTGGTTGTGCCACTGACCCCAGATCGGCTTCCGGCGTGTCATTGGTTGCCTGATCCAATTACAACGTCAGTATTTACAATCTTCATGCGCACGAGATCTCGAACCAAACTGAGCATCTCTCCCGTAATGTTTTCCAAGTCGACATCGTACTTACTTCCCAATTCTAAACAAGCAGATCTAATGGAATAACCTGGCGGTCCAAGGTGTTTAAGAAAGATAACTGCCGTTCTGTTCATCACTAGGGGTTGACCGGTATCAGGTTCGAGGATGACGGCTCGGCCACTCGGAAGTAAACAGACTCGCGACCATTCAACTATGACAAAATCTGACGCAATTTCAGTTGGTTCATACATTTTTGATATGACCACCCATCACTTAGCGAATGTCTATCAATCGGAGAAATGACAGATTTAAACTCCCACACTTTTCAGCACAGATACCCAAATTAAGTCCCTTTTCGTGCGCCTTATTCTATCGATTAGGCAATGAGGCCACAACTAGACCTGTTGGCGTCGCCCATGGCGGCCTCGATTGCCCACAACATCGGTAGTACAATACGTCCGCCACGCACTACCCTCTTCCGCTTGGATACACGCGCCGGGAGTTAAGCCACGATGCGGTTCGGTCACTTCTTTTATCCGATGAAGTTCGACGACACCCGGGACGAGCAGGAGATTCAAGGGTGTCTGGACGAGGCCCAACTCGTTGAGGAGTTGGGGCTGGACGCCATCTGGTTCGCCGAGCACTACTTCACCGGCGAGTGCGTGTACGGGGACCCACTGGTGTTCGCCAGCGCGGTTGCCGTCAAGACCAAGAGAATCATGTTGGGCTTCGGCATATTGGAGCTCCCGCTGCACAACCCGGTGCGCGTGGCCATCCAGACGGCCCTGCTGGATAACCTATGCCAGGGGCGCTTGGTGGTTGGGACGGGTAGAGGCTCCAACTACAACGCCTACGAGTACATCGGATTCGGGACCACACCCGATCTCGGGGCCGCTCAGTTGGATGAGGCAGAGGAACTCCTAGTCAAAGCGTGGACCACCGACAACGTAAACTTCGATGGGAAATATTGGCAGGTGTCATTCCCTTCGGTCCGGCCCAGGCCGTACCAGAAACCCCATCCGCCCTTGGCCCGGGCCTGCACCGGAGACGACTCGCTGGTAGAGATGGCCAAGATCGGCAGGCCGGTCCTGATTCGAGGCAATTCGATCAACGCCACGGGAGCGAAGATCGAGCTGTACCGGGATACCATGGCCGACGCCGGCTTCAGCGAAGAGGCGGTGGAGAAGAACCTTGACCAGATCTGGGTCTGGCGGGAGATGCACATCGCGGAGACCGACGACCAGGCGCTCGGAGAGTTTCTGCCCGCCCACTACGATGCCTTCTCGAAGATGGAAGAGGTCCGCGCGCAGTGGAACCCCAGCGGCATGGAGGTGTCGGTGCAAAGGGCGCCGATGGGCCGTTCGGGCTACGGAGAGACCCCTGACCGGACGTGTCAGAATCGATGGTTGGCGGGCCAAAGCGTGTGGCCGAGCAGGTGGCCTTGATGCGGGATGTCGGCGTCAGGAACCTGATGCTCACCAACCGGGGCCTGATGTCCCAGGAGAAGACCGCCAGATCCCTGAAGCTGCTCAGTGAAAAGATCATGCCCTCGTTTCGCGATGGCTAACGAGTGAGCAGGACAAACGTAGGAGCGTCCCGATCTGATCGGGACGCCCCTTTTCATTTCAAGTTATTCGCTGGTCAGCCAGACGCTTAGATTTGTCCCTTATCTTTGGTAAAGATCGGATTCAGCTCTACGCGCGTGGGGTCGCCGTCGAACCAGGGTGAAACGGTCTCGCGCCATTTGGTGTAATGGGGGGCGGCGCGGTGGGCGGTTTCCCAGGCCGCTCGGTCCTGGTAGACCTCATACAGATAGACCGTGTTCTCATCGTTGGGGTCCGCATGGACGTCGAATTGCAGGCAGCCCGGCTCGTCGTTGTTGGAGCCGATGGCGTCACCCATGGTGGCCTCGATGAATTCGGCTCGGTGCCCAGACTTGATCTTGACGGTTACGAATAGTGCGAACATTTCTCCTCCTGGATTCTTTCTCGGCTGAGGCGGCGGAGCGGCCAGCCTGCGCCATTATAGCCACGCGAGTGTGAGGGGACAATAAGTTTGGGCTAGGCCGGATGACACCGCCGGACGACCGTTGTAGAATGGCTTAT
>CAYMZL010000125.1:0-6720 GCA_964394825.1 uncultured Dehalococcoidia bacterium
ATCTTGGCACGCCATCACGTTTTCCGACACCACCCGGCAAACTCCGGGATGACTCGTGTATTTTATGCCTAAATGTTGGTACCCCGGATGGGCTTCGATCCCATGATCTCCACCTTGAAAGGGTGGCGTCCTAGACCAGGCTAGACGACCGGGGCACGGGCGTATTCTACTATAGCCAACTTTCTATTAGTAGAAGTCCGGTGGCAGCAGAATGGCCCTTGGCTGATGGCTAAGGATAGACCGCCAACGCCTCCAGGGATGTCTCCTCCGGGAAGCCGCACATAACGTTCATATTCTGCACGGCCTGTCCGGCGGCACCCTTCACCAGGTTGTCCAAACAACTGATGACGATCAAGCGTCCGGTGCGCTCTTCAATCACCGGGTGGACGAGGCACAGGTTGTTGCCCAGGGTCTGCTTGGTCTGAGGAGGGGCGGGCGTCACCTGCACGAAGGGGTCGTCGGAATAATAATCCTGGTACAGGTCCATGATCTTCTTCTTGCCCCCGTCGCCGGTCCATTCCGCTGGTTTGGCCAGGGTGGCGTAACAGGAACTTAGGATGCCCCGGGTCATGGGGACCAGGTGGGTCAAGAAGGTCAGGTTAAGGGGTTGCCCGGCCAAAGGCGTTAGCTCCTGGGTGATCTCCGGCAGGTGCCGGTGGCCTTCCAGCGCGTAGGCGAAGACGTTCTCATTGACCTCTGAGAAGTGGTTGGTCATGGTTAGGCTCCGGCCGCCGCCCGATACCCCCGATTTGCTGTCCACGATGATGTCTTGCGTGATGATCCCCTTGGCCACCGCCGGGGCCAGACCCAAGATGGCGCTGGTGGGGTAGCAACCCGGGTTGGCGACCAGGCGGGCCGACTTAACGTCCTCGCGGTGCAGTTCGGTCAGGCCGTAGACGGCCTCCTCAAGGTAGGTCGGGTCCGGGTGGGCGACGCCGTACCACTCTTCGTACTCATCGGCCTGCTTCAACCGGAAGTCGGCGCTGATGTCGACGACCTTGACGCCCTGCTCCAGCACCGGGATGCAAGCCTCGGCGCTGGCTTTGTGGGGCAGGGCCGAGAACACCAGGTCCAGGCTGCCGCTCAGTTCCGGCTCAATGGTCAGGTCCATCGCGGTCAAGTGGGGAAACACCTCGTTCAACTGCTGGCCGGCGGCGCTTCTGCCCGTGACCGAGGTGACTTCCACCTCCGGGTGACGGTACAGGATGCGGGCCAACTCGCTGCCTGCGTAACCGGTGATGTTGATGATCCCTACTTTCATGTCGCCTACTCTTTGTTTGTTCGGGCTTCGGACCGGTGGGTTTCGGGCTGGGGAACATGCGGCATGGGAGCACCTACGCTTCCCGCCGGGGTCCGCCCTTCTTCGGCGGCCAATCTGGCCAGATCCGCCTTGGTCATGAACTTTTTTCGGGAGGGACAGAGGCCGCCAACCACGCATTCGGGACACAGAGGCCGTTGGGCCCGGCACACCTGGCGGCCGTGATTGATGTACGAAACGTGGAAGTTGAATACTTCCTCGGGCTCGACCTTCTCCTCCAGTATATCGTGGGCCTTGTCCGCGCTCACCTTGGGGCCGATGATCCCCAGGCGCTGGCACACCCGGTAGATGTGGGTGTCGATGGCCATGGCCGGCATGCCCAGGGAAAAGCTTAGCACGATTCCGGCCGACTTTGGACCGATGCCGGGCAGTCGCCGGAGCCAGGCCTTGGCATCGCCCAGCGGCATCTCCCGGAGGAACGACAGGTCCAGCGAGCCGTTCAGCTCCATGATCTTGTTCAAGACCTCCTTGATTCGAGGCGCCTTGATCTTGGCCAGGCCTCCGGGCGCGATGGCGATTTCGATCTCCGGTATCTCGGCCGCCGCCACCCCTTCCAGCGTGACGAAACGGTCCATCAAGCGGCGAAAGGCGCGGCTGGAGTTGATGTCTGAGGTGTGCTGAGACAGGATGGTGAACACCATCTCGTCGGTGGGCGGCAGGCGCGGCTCCTGGGAGAAGGGGCCGTACTGCTCGGTCATCATCCTGACGGTCCGGGCGATATCGGCCTTGCTCTTGGTCCTGGGGGCTCTTTTTTTGACGTTGGTTTTGGGCATGGTTTCTATTCGTTCAGCCGGGCGTCGATTACCGGTCCGGCGGAGGTGCAGATTTTAGCACCCGCTCGGTCAAAAACAAATACCGAAAATAAGGGTCCGGCCAAAATAGAAGTCCGGGAGGCTAGACCTCCCGGACTTCTATTCCTATTCTGATGCGGGGAAGGCTAGAACAGGTGGCAACTGACCGTGTGACCAGACTCGATCTCTTTGACCACCGGCTTGTCCACGGAGCAACGGTCCATGGCCGCCGGGCAACGGGGGTGGAAGTAGCATCCCGGTGGCGGATTGAGGGGCGAGGGGACCTCACCCTGGAGGATGATCTCCTCCTGTTCCATGTCGGGATGAGAGGGCAACGCCGCCGACATCAGGGCCTTGGTGTACGGGTGGGACGGGTTGGTAAATAGTTCCTTCACCGGCGAAAGCTCCACGATCTGTCCCAGGTACATGACCGCCACCCAGGTGCACATGTAGCGGACCGTGGCTAGATCGTGGGCGATGAGCATGTAGGCTACGTTGTACTCGGCCTGCAGGTCCTTGAGCAGGTTCATGATCTGGGCCCGGATGGAAACGTCCAGGGCCGATACCGGCTCGTCCAGCACGATGACCCTGGGATTCAGGGCCAGCGCCCGGGCGATGGCCAGCCTCTGGCGCTGGCCGCCGGAGAACTCATGGGGAAAGAGATTGGAGTGGTACTCGCTCAAGCCGACATCGTTCAAGAGTTTCATCACCCGCTCTTGCTGTTGGGACCGGGTGATGTCCCAGTTGATGACCATTGGCTCGGCGATGATGTCCTTGACCCGCATGCGGGGGTTCAGCGAACTCCACGGGTCCTGGAAGACCGCTTGCACTGAACTCCGGTACGCTTTTCTGACGGCGGCCGAGGTGTGGTGGACATCCTGGCCCTCGAAGAGGATGCTGCCCTCGGTGGGCTCCTCAAGCATCAGCATCATCTTTGCGGTGGTGCTTTTTCCGCAGCCGGATTCGCCCACGATACCCAGGGTTTCACCGGCCCTTAGCTCAAAGGAGATGCCGTCAACCGCTTTGATGTGGCCGGTGACCCTGGAGATCAACAGACCCTTGGTCACCGGGAAGTACTTCTTCAGGTCGGTGGCCTCAAGGATTACCTGCCCGGCTTCGGTCGTTGGGCGAGACGATTCTATTGTTGTCATTCTAACTTCCAGCACGATGCGATGTGGCCATCGCTCACCGCAAACGAAGTGGGATATTCAGTCCGGCACTTGTCCATCACATCCGGACACCGGTCCGCGAAGGCGCAGCCGATGGGTAGGTCATGCAGTGGAGGGGGCTGGCCCTCGATCGAATACAACCGGTCCACGTCTTGGTCCATCTTGGGAACCGAGGCCAACAGCGCCTCGGTGTAGGGATGGGACGGGTTGTTGAAGATGTCTCTAACGCTGCCGTGTTCGACGATGCGGCCGGCGTACATCACCGCGACCCGGTCGCACATCTTGGCGACGATGCCGAAATCGTGGGTGATGAAGATGATCGAGAGGTTCGAGTCCCTTTGTATGTCCTTCAGCAGTTTCAGGTATTGGGCCTGGATGGTCACGTCCAATGATGTGGTCGGCTCATCGGCGATGAGCACCTGGGGTTGGCAGGAGATGCCGATGGCCCCGACGACCCTTTGCCGCATGCCGCCGCTCATCTGATGTGGATAGTCTTTAACACGGGACTCGGCGGCGGGGATGTTGACCTTCCGCAGCACGTCCAGGGCACGTTCCGCTACCGCGCGTTTGGGGATGTCTTGGTGGATCCTGATGGCCTCCTCCACCTGATTTCCGATGGAGAAAACCGGGTTCAGCGAGGTCATTGGGTCCTGGATGATGAGGGCAATTTTGCTGCCCCGCAAATGCGCCATCTCCTGTTCGGAGATCTGGACGATGTCTTCGCCGTCGAGAATTATCTTTCCGGAGACGATGCGTCCCGGCGGGATGGGGATCAGCCGCATCAGCGAGAGCATGGTTACGGACTTGCCGCAGCCCGACTCACCGACGATTCCCAGGGTCTCGCCCCGGCGCAGGTCGAAGGATATCCCGTCGACGGCTTTGACCGTCCCCCAGCGGGTGCGGAAGTAGGTCCGCAGGTCCTCGACCTCTAATACCGTCTCCGTGGTGGTTCTGGTAACCGTGGTCATCAGATTTGCACGTTCCTCTAATCGCTGCGTTATTCAGATACGAACAGTCTTCCGGTCACTCAAGTTGCCGCAGGCGCGGGTCCAGAGTGTCTCTTAGCCAGTCACCAAACAGGTTCAACGACATCACGGTAATCATGATTGCGACACCTGGGAAGGTGGAGATCCACCAAACGCCGCCGGCCAGCTTATCACGTCCGTCGGCGACCATGGAACCCCAAGCGGGCGTGGGAGGCGGGACCCCGGCTCCCAAGAAGCTGAGGGTCGCCTCCAGCAGAATCACGATGCCTACCTGCAGAGTTGCCACGACAATCAGAGTGTTGATGGTCCCCGGGAATATGTGTATGAACAAGATCCGGGCCGTGGAGGCGCCGGAAACCTTGGCCAGGGACACGTAGTCCATGTGCTTCAGCTGCAGCACTTCGCCCCGCACTTGGCGGGCGAATCTTGGCCAGATAAACAAGCAGAGCACGGTGACGATGATCCACAGGGATTGACCCAGGGTAATCACCAACACAAGGGCAATCAGAATCAAAGGAATAGCTAATTTGATATCGACGAGACGCATAAGGAACTCGTCAACCAAGCCGCCGTACCAGCCTGCCGCCAGGCCCATGACCACGCCTATGCTACCGCCTACCGCCAGAG
The DNA here is from genome assembly GCA_964394825.1 of uncultured Dehalococcoidia bacterium. Lineage (GTDB taxonomy): Bacteria > Chloroflexota > Dehalococcoidia > Lucifugimonadales > UBA3495 > UBA9611. The sequence continues at coordinate 4,892 of CAYMZL010000125.1, forward strand.
TGACAAAGGATACGAGCAAAGCTATTCTGGCGCCGTAGATAACGCGGGAGAGAACGTCCCGGCCCAGATGGTCGGTGCCCAACAGGAACTTGGTGCTCCCCGCCGGCCTGATGTAGACTTCGATCTCATCGCCTATTTGAGCGTTGGGGTTGACCTCTAGTGCGTCGCGCAACGTTACGTTGGTTGTCCGTTCGTTGATCGACACACTCTGTGACACGATCTTCAGCGATTTCTCACCGTTGGACCAGGCCGGGGGAATGTTACGGTCTCGAAGTTCACCCTTCTCAGGGTTGTGGGGCGCTATCCAGGGCGCAAACACTCCGGCGATAACAACTAGAGAGAGGAGTAACACCGGAATCACAGGCAAGCGGCGTAGTTTCCGGTACACTCCGGCCGCTCGTGCGCCTCTTGTCGGGGGCGCAATGACAATTCCGCTAAGATCTGCCGCCATCTCTTGCTCCTACTTCCTAAGCGTAGCGAATTCGAGGGTCTACGTAAGCGTACAGTACGTCCACGATGAACGCCGCCGTGACGTACAACAACGTGAACGTTATCACCACTCCCTGAAGCAGCGGGTAATCGAATGCAAACAGGGCCTCGATCGCCAGTCTGCCCAGGCCGGGCCAGGCGAAAACCGTCTCAACAACCAGAGAACCGGTCACCAGGGCGCCGATGGTGACCCCGGCGAAAGTAAGGGGTGGGATCAACGCGTTCCGGAAAGCGTGCTTCATAATGATCGTCCTGGAGTTGACACCCTTGGCCCGCGCCAGTTTGATGTACTCCGAGTCCAGCACGTCTAACATCGCCGACCGGACCAGCCGCATGTTCGCTGCGGCATAGTACCATCCCAAGGTTACCGCCGGCAGAATGATGCTGTTCCAGTCTTGCTTGCCGTATGGCGGGACCCAACCGAGCTTCACGGCAAAGAAGAACATCATCATTATGCCCAACCAGAAAGGTGGAGCGGACTGCCCGATGAGAGCCATGATTTTGCCAAAGGCGTCCACCACCGTGCCGCGCTTCACCGCCGATAGGATACCCAGGGGCACCCCGATCAACAACGAGAAGGCAAAGGCTACGCCACCCAACAACAGAGTTGCGGGCGCACGCTCTATGACAACATCGGTCACCGGGCGGGCTTCCCTTACCGACGTTCCAAAGTCACCCCGGATGGCGCCCTTTAGGAAGATGCCGTATTGCTGATAATAGGGCTTATCCAGGCCCAACACTTCGCCCATGCGGTCCCAGTCTTCCTGGGTCGAGTAGTCGTCCAGGTAGATGTGTCTGGGGTCTCCCGAGACCCGGCTCATTATGAAGATGATTAGGGACACCGAGAGCAGGGTAACGAAAGCGAGTAGTAACCGGCGTACCAAAAACTTCTGCATATTATTTAACCGTCAGCGCACCGCGTTTTGGATTTGAGGTGCCATTCTTTTGGTAAGGTATGCCCGGGCTGCCGCAACGACTACGCCCGCGATGTTGGCCGCCACAGTTGCCCCCAGCGCCGTGTAATAGATCGGTGACCTCGTCGGCATGGCACAACATTCAACCTTTACCGTTGAACCATATTGATAACCGCCCCAGGCGCCTAGTATTCCACCGCCCACGATTATTGCAACCGTAATCAACAGGACCAGACCGTTCTCCCGGTCAATATGCAGCCAGGCGGCGAACCCGCCCGTTCCGGCCCCGAGACCCGCTCCGAAGAAAAGGGAGCCCAGCCATGCATCAACCGATTGAACCCCTGAAAAGATAAATAGGGACCAGGCAATTGCTATGCCAATAAAGGCAAAGACTACGCCTAGGGCCATCCCTGCCACAGTTCGCCC
>CAYMZL010000126.1:0-2002 GCA_964394825.1 uncultured Dehalococcoidia bacterium
TGCTCGAATTTACCGCCGACGATGGGCACCGGGTCCAGACCCAGCCACTGGTCCACTACGCTGGAATAAAAGCCCCGGAAGTCGTAGTTAGGGTCGAGGTCGCCCTGGTTCAGGTCCTCGGGCTTGAGGGACGGATAGGTTCCGTACATCCCGCCTTTGACCCGGTCGCCGATGATGAAGGCCCCGCCACCGGCGCCGTGGTCGGTGCCGGTGCCGTTGTCGCGGACGCGTCGGCCGAATTCGGTGAAGATCATCATGATCAGGTTGTCCCCGGCGTCATGCTCGTGCAGGTCGTCGAAGAAGTCGCTGATGGCCCCGGAAACCTCGGTCCAGAGCTTTTGGTGCATGGGCGGCTGGTTGAAGTGGGTATCGAAGGGCCCGTGGGCGGTGTAGAAGACCTGGGTGCCCAGGTCTGCCGTATGGACGCGCACCACATCCCTCAGGTATTTGGCGATCGGGTTGTCGGCGTACTCAATGGTGGAGGTGTATTTTTCGGGCGCGGCTTTCAGGATGTCGGCGCCCTTCAGAGCATCGCGGCCGGTCTGCCCCAGATAGTCCATGGTGGCGCCGGTGCCGATGGCCGGGGCGTACATCCGGGCAAAGCGGTCAAGTATCTTGATCCGCTCCTCCTCGCCGGTGATGCCCGGCACGCTGGACATGACGCCGTAGGACTCCAGGTTGGACACGGAGGTAACGGGCACACCCCGCAACGCCAGTGCGCGGGGAAGACCCTGGCCGAAATTGACGCCCTTGAGCACGTTTTCGCCCTGGGGGTCCAGGTCGCGGATGACCTTGGCCACCCAGCCCTCGGTGCCCACCACGTCCGGTTCGCAGGTGTGCCAGATATCCATGGCCCGGAAGTGGGACCTGGGCGAGTTCTCGAAGCCGATGCCGTGGATGATGGCGACCTTGCCATCGTCGTACATCTTCTTGAAGGGTCCCATATTTGGGTTGAAGGCCAACTCGTTATCGATGGGCAGAACCTTGTCCTGGGGAATGCCCACCTTGGGCCGGTTGTCGTGATAATGGCCGTTGGTATAGGGGATTATCGTGTTTAGGTAATCGTTGGCCCCGGTGAGTTGCAGTATCACCACCACCGGGTCTTTCTTGGTTGCCGTCATGTCCGCACCTCTCCTTGTTAATAAGGAACCGGATGGTTATTGCTTCGTGTTAGGCGAATTGGAAATCTCTGGACGCGCCGATCAAGGCCAGCATCACCCCGATCTTCTGCTCGGACTGTTCGGACTCTTCAGCCGTGTCCCAGCTTAGGCCGCCGCCTTCCGTCGCCTGATCCAAGAGTTCGGCACGGGTGGACTCGCTGAATTCCAGCGGACCCACCAGGTCCAGGCAGGTGTCGACGAACTCTTCGGGAGATGAAACGCCCCGTTGGCGGAGACCGTCGATGATGGCGCGCACGCCGGGCAGGGTGGTGTCGCCTAGTAGGCCGGCCGCGAAATTGACCCGGCGCACGAGGGCGCCGCCGTCGATCCACTCGCCACCGGTGTGCCAACTCTCCACGCTGGGCGGGTTCAGCAGTTCCTGTCCCTGCCAGTTGCACTCCATGGCCAGGCTGGTGAAACCGGGCCGCGGGCCCTGGAAATTGCCCACCAGCCGCACCGTGCTGACCACCAATTCCGCCGGGCTCTTCACCCGGGCGAAGCGGGCGTTCTTAAAGAAATCGGAATTGAACAGCAACCGCAGGATGGACCGTAGGTTACCGCCGGATTCGTCGTAGGCCGCGACCAGTTGGTCGACGGCATCGGGGTCGTTGGGCGGGTTGATGTTCCAACTGGGCACCTGAGGTTCGTCGGCCACGAAGAAGTTGTACAGGTGCCGGGCCAAGAATTGGGCGGTGGCCGGCTGCTTGACCACGATGTCGATGATGTCTTCCCCGTTGAACCGGCCGGACTGGCCCAAAAAGTTCTTGGAGGTGTCATCGTGGTCTTCTGGGTCGTAAACAAATTGCCAGTCGAGCCGCCCGTGGGGCCAGATGGAGTCCCGG
>CAYMZL010000126.1:2012-6703 GCA_964394825.1 uncultured Dehalococcoidia bacterium
GAAAGTCTTCTCGCCATCGTCGTGGTCCTCGGGCCGGTACTCGAAGTTCCAGTAGAAACGGCCCAGGGGATTACGGGGTATCTTTGGCTCGATGGTCCAACCGGTGAAAGCCCGCGAGGCGTCTTTGATGTCGTCCTCGGAGTAGTTGCCGACGCCCATGGAGAAGAGCTCCAGCAACTCCCGGCCCCAGTTCTCGTTGATCGCCCCGTTGTGGTTGCCGTTGTTATCCAGCCACCAGATCATGGCCGGGTTCTTGGCCAGCTCCACCAACAGGTCGCGGAAGCTGCCCAGGGCCTGACGCCGGAACATGGCGATCTGCTGGGTGATCTCCGGGGGGTTGTCCACCTTGGAATTGCCGGTGGCGAACAACTGATGCCAGAAGAGGGCCAGTTTCTCTTCCAGGGGACGCTGGGTGTTGACCATGCGGTACACCCACTCGGCCTGGTTGATCGGAGGGCCCAAAGCACCTTCGTAACCCGGCAGGAACCGGAATAGGATATCGTCGTCCACGGCCGGTTGGTCTTCGGGGTGGAGCAACTCCTCCACCGTGGCCTCGTAGCCTTTGGCCGCCCTGGCTTCCAACTCTTGCCGGGACGCGCCGAATCCCGCCCGCCGCATGAGGTGTGCTATCAAAGCGATGTCTTCTTTATCGGGCATCGTTACCCCCTAATTTTGTGGGACTATGGGACACTTAGACGATAATTATTATTTTAATAGAATACATGCTACGTAGAGACAATCGCGGTGTCAAGCACGATTCATGCGCCATATGATACCGGTATTCGTCATAAATCCATGCAAATGGCGGATGCGGGCAATGACGGGCCGTCTTCGCGGTACATCGAGCGGCATTCAATGAAGACAGTCTGGACGATATTGTGGCCATCGCTCCGATCGCTCAGCAGGTCTTCCAGAAAATAGCGGTCATTGGGCCGGTTCCAATAATGGTGGTGGGGGTCGCAGATGGGCAGGTCCGGCTCAAGGGCCTCTTCAACGATCAGGTCCAGTCATCTTTGGTGTTCGGTGGTCACGTTCGCTCCTAATGGGTGCCTGCTTGATACAGTCAGGATAAATTAGCACTTTCCCCGCCCGGCCGCCACGTTGGTATGCGGTTTTCCGCACGATCCTCTTCGCATTCCTGTGGAATCAGACGATATTTGTTAAAATTTGCGGATGAAATTGCTCCGTATAGGATTTCTCGGAATATTTGCGCTGGGCATGGTCCTAGTGGCTGCCGCGTGCAGCGCGGAGAATACGCCAAGCGGGGCGGCACGGCAATCGATCGACGAAACGCCACCGGCCGACTGCCCCGGATGTCTCCTGAGAGAGCGAATCGATTCGGCCCAACCCGGCGAGACGATCAATATCTCCGCTGGAACTTACACGATGACCGGCGGAGAACTGGTTATCGACAAGGACCTAACGTTGGTTGGAGCGGGACCGGAGGTGACGGTGATTCAGGCCGCCGGCTCCTTGGACCTGGCCGAGCACCGGGTGATCCGCATCACGGAAGGAAATGTTGTGTCCATATCCGGTGTCACCATTCGGTACGGCAAGGAATCGTCGACGGCAGCGCGTATGATTCCCTTCCATTCCGAAGCTATCGGGATGCCTTCCAGTGGCATCGAAGCGATATCCGCCGAATTTGGCGGCGGTGTCTACAATCAGGGTACCCTCACCCTAGCCGACTCGATCGTCACCGAAAACTTCGCGGGGGGCGGTGGTGGCATCTTCAACGGCGCCAAAATCACCATCGAGAACAGCTCAATCACTGGCAATAGGACCGGTGGCTACGGTGGTGGGATCTTTAACGGCGGAGTTCTCCACGCGGCGAACATCGTCGTCGAGGACAATGTCGCCGGCGGCGGCGCCGGGATCAGCAACTGGGGAGAAGCGTTCATGATGGCGGCCACGATAAAGGGGAACCGGTCGAACGCCACCGGCGGCGGAATTCAAAACACCAGCATCGGGATTTTGACACTGGACTCCACCACGGTAAGTCACAACGAATCTCCGGTCGGGGGCGGGATCAACAACTACGGCCGGCTGCAGATCTTCAACAGCACCATCAGCAACAACGCGGCGAATCTTGGCGCTGGTATCGACAACCGCTGGGTCTTGACATTGGCCAACAGCACGATCAGCGGCAATATCGCCCGCGAAGGTGGGGGGTTGGTGATGCGGCCGATCCTCCGGAGTGAAGGGGCTTCAATCTTCAACACGATTCTCTCCGGCAATTCGGCCGGGCAAGGACCGGACTGTATGGGCGTCGTTTCTTCCCTCGGCCATAACCTGGTCGGAAATGACAGCGGTTGTGAATTCATCGCCGTTGAATTGGACAGCGTTGGGACCAAGGCGCAGCCGATCGACGCTAAGCTGCGGCGGCTGGAATTCAACGGTGGGCCAACGGCCACCAATGCCCTGCTTCCGGGTAGCCCAGCAATCGACGCCGGGGACGGTGGTTCTTGTCCTCCCGTTGACCAACGGGGCGTCCCAAGGCCCAGGGGCACGTCTTGCGACATTGGGTCATACGAGCGGTAGGATCACGGCAAACCGGCGTGCGGTTACCCAGATTCAGGCCGGCATCACCAGTATCGGAAGATCCCCTACAAAAAAGCGACCAATGTAAACGCCAGAAGAAGTCCAGTAATCACGGGCCAATATATCAGGCGGGCGATGAGGTTGTCGTAGTAGCCCACGAACCATCCACCGGCCGATGAGGCAACGGTCAACGAGTTGATGGCGACCGACAAGATAGCCCCATACATGAGGAAGTAGAACAATTCCAGGTAGATTATTCCCTGTGCCGCCAGGCTGGTCCGCAGATTCACGTGGGCGATAATCACCACGAAAAATAGCGCCGCGCTGAAGGAGAGCACGCCGGAGGTGCTGAAGCCCAACAAATTGCCATCGTCCCTGCGGGACTTTATCGTCAGTAACACAGCGAACAACAAGAAAGACACCACTATAATGGGGATCAAATTGGAGATGAAAGCGTTGATGAATCTTCTTTTGAGACCAATATTGAAATAAAGGTCCGGGACATCCTCGCTCCGAGCGACGTTTTTGATACCGAATCCTGTGTTGTATTCGTTCAAACGGTAGCTGAAGAAGCTGCGGGTGATGTCCCAATCCTCAAGCACGAAGTCCTGTCTTTCCAGTCCCGGTTTCGATTCGGGGTCGGTCAAAGGGTAAGAGGCCAGGTCCGGCGTTAACATCACGTTCAAGTCGAAATCTTTGTGCCACATTCGGATCCAGACGTCTTCCCGGTCGAAGGGATATTTGCCGTAATCGAACTGCTGCCGAAGCACCGTGCGGAAGTTCCAACCAATAACTTCGTCGCCGCCAACCTGTACCTGACGGTACACTTCGTTCACGGTGATCGAATCTGCTTCGGGGAAGATGAATCCCGGAGTGAGTGATACGCCGGGTTCGGGCTTGGAGGGCTTAACACCCGCAAAGCCATCGGGGAGAACGGCCGGGTATCTCTGCCAGATATAACCGGTAACGGTTACATTGTTCGCGCTGGAAAACTCCACCGACTGAACAAATATTCCCGTGGGCACGGTCATGAGTCCACGGTTCTTAATCGTGAAATTTCCAATCACCTTTTCCGAAGTGACCCGTTCTACGAGTAGGATGTTGCGGTCATCGTCTCTGGATTCATTGGTGATGTTGATAAACCACAGATAAGAGATGGCCGAGACGCTCAGGACCGAAAATACGATCGAGGCCGTCCACAGGCCCCGGTAGCCTCCTCTGTAGGCTCGAAACACAATCACCGAGCCGAAGAACAAGAGCCCCATTACCGACAATGCAACGCCGATCTGCTGACGCCGCGACCGGTCTTCGGCTTTATCACTGCGGAATTGCTTCTGGTCCAATACGACTCCGAGCCACCATCCGGCACGCCCTACCGGGGCGAAAGACAGCCATTGATCCTGACTGGACCTGATGTCGGTATGCTCCACGATCGTCGGTTCGCCGGTCGTTTGTTCCTCCAAGTGCATCCGCTCAAGTTCGGCAATGGAGAGGCGGTCATCGAAGTCCTTCAGCGTTATTCGCTGGGTTAAGAACTCCTCTAATGGTATTGGGCTTACTATGACTGCCCCTGACTGGGACACGATAAATTCATAGCCGGAGGCCGGCCGGTCTCCCACGGTTACAGCAGCCAACAGCTCTTGAAACTGACGGAGTTCCAGCGACACGTCCACCACCCCGGCAGCGGTCATCTCGCCGTTTCCCCCTGCGGGCAGATAGAACGGGGCACCCACTCCAGCCCAATACTTTTGTGTGCCGGGACTGAAATAGGGCTCTCCCCAGACCACGTCCTGGGCTTCCAATGGCCCGTGGTACCAATTGGTTTTCATCTCCTGTCCGTCACGCGACAGTGACCCGTCGGGAGCGGTGTAGTCGAATAGGTCATCCAAGATGACTATTTCAATATCACCCTGTTCATTCCTTAAAGAGAATGGGGCGTAGATGTTTCGGCCCAGGCTGCGGACGGCCTCGGGAACAAATTCCGGACGGTAGGCAACCGTGACAGCGCTGGCCTCCGGGTTCCGCCTCAATTCGTCTACAAGCCTTTCTTCCAACCCGGCGGGTGTCAGCTCGCCGGAACTGAGCTCCTCCGCGACTTCTTCGGCTACGACCTGGATTTTGCGTAGTGCTTCGTTGATGAAGGCAGCGTT
>CAYMZL010000127.1:0-6691 GCA_964394825.1 uncultured Dehalococcoidia bacterium
AAGAATCTCGTTGCTAAATTACCAGCGCTGACCGAGAGCAAAGAGACCCCTCGCTACACTCGGGGTGACAGAGGGAGGCGTACGAGGAGCCCCGATTACATCGGGGCCACGGGCCATTATTATCGCTTTTGAGGCAACGCCCCGAAGGGGAAGAGTTAGACTGCGGGCGGGAACGTATTGGTCGGTTTCTCCTTAACCAGGCACCAAGCGGGTTTAGCCTCGGCGGGGCCGCTGCCGGTCCGCGCTGTCCAACATCAAGGTCACAGGCCCGTCGTTCTCCAGAGCGACCCGCATGTACTCCTGGAACATTCCCGTGGCCACCGTTATTCCTGTGTCCCGAAACAACTGCACCGTATGCTCGTAGAGGCGTTTGGCATCCTCCGGTCCCGCCGCTTGGTTGAAGTCGGGGCGGCGCCCCTTGCGGGTGTCGGCGTAAAGGGTGAACTGGCTCACAACTAAAAACTCCGCCCCAACGTCAAGGGCGGAGCGGTTGAACCGGTTTTCTTCGTCGGCGAAGATTCTGAGGTTGGCGATCTTTTCCACCAGATAGCGGGCGTCGGCCTCGCCGTCTTCTTTGGAAACTCCCAGCAGGATGACCAAGCCTGGGCCTGGGCCGATCTCTCCGGTGGTCTCATCTCCAACGGCAACCGAGGCCTTGGTAACCCTTTGGATCAACGCCCTCATGAATGACTCTGGGAACCCAGGGCCCGCCGGCTAGGTGGAACTGGCCGGCGTGGAGGTGCTGCTGGACTCAGTCGAAGACTTGGCCGGGCTGTCACTGGTTGACTTGGTGGCCGTGTCAGACTTTGTGTCCCCGGACGACTTGGAGTCGCCGGAAGATTTGGAGTCAGAGGAGGACGAACTTTCGCTGGAACCGTTCTTGTTCTCCGCCGGCTGCTTGGGCCGTCCGTAATCGGTGGTGTAGAAACCGCTGCCTTTGTAGATAACTGGAACTGCGTGGAACACACGCTGGCCCGCTCCGGAACATTCCGGGCAGGTGCCTGAGCCGGCTTCCGCAAAGGTCTGCACCAACTCGAATTCGTTATTGCAAGTTGCGCACCGGTAATCGTATCGAGGCAAAGATAAACTCCTGAATGTGATTACCCTTTGGCAGTTCCATGCGCGGAGCGCTAAGGGCAACCTACCTAATTTAACAGCGCCACATATAGCTGTCAACGCGTCTGATAGTTCGTCGAGGCATCGTCCACACCAAAGAAAAAAGGCCGGACAGCGGCCTTTTGGAAAACAGGCGGCTCAAAAAGCCGCCTGGTAATAGCATTTTTTTGGAGACGGTTCTCAGAGGGTCAAAACCAGGGGGAATCCGGGACTGGACGTGAATTCTCCGGGTTGTTTTACCTACGGTTCTGGCGGCGGCGGCGGCGCGCGGCCCGCTGGGCGGCCAACCGCTCTTTCTGCGCCTTGGACCGGAAGAAGCGGCGGTCCTTTAGTTCGCGCAGAATCCCCGAATGTTGTACCGAGGCCCGGAAACGGTTGACCAGGCTCTCCGGGTTCTCGCCCTCGCGAGGGGTCACATATGCCATTCGAATCTCCAACTGTTGCCGGTCAATATCATTAAAGCTAATTTACCACAGGCACGAAATCCAATCAACCGGCCCGTTGGACCGGGAGGCCTGAGGCTAGACCGCCGTACCCCTTTTCGCTCCCACCTCGCCCAGATACTCCAACACATCGGCCAGGGGCAGGACGTCGGCGTATTTCTGGTTCATGTCGAACAGGTTGATGGCGTGGGCCGCTTCGTGCCGGTCGAACACACCCTCCTCGACCACGATCATGCGGTAGCGGTTGGTGCAGCCGTCCAGGACGCTGGCCCGGACGCAGCCGCTGGTGGTCTCGCCCACGGCGATGATCGTGTCCACGTTGTGGGCGTTGAGGTGGCCGATGAGTGGGGTGCCCCAGAAGGCGCTGGGCGAGTCCTTGCGCATCACCGGTTCTCCGTCGATGGGCGCCACCTCGTCGATGATGTCGTGGCGGCGGTTGCGGCGTTCCAGGGCCTCGGGGCTGCGGTCGGAGTTGCCGTATATCTGGCGCCCGGTGCTCCACCCGGCCAGGCCGTCATCGTCCCGGCCCGTGGCGTGGACCACCGGGATGCCGGCGTCGCGGGCGGCCTTCAGCACGGTCTGGATGGCTGGTATGGCGTCCCAAGCGGCCAGGCCGCAACTGGCCGGCCACTCCTTGGTCGCCTCCAAGATCGGCTGGGGTCTGTCGCCAAAGACCCAGCGGTAGAGGTCGATGAGCAGCAGGGCCGGCTTCTCGCCGAATCCCACCTGCTTGTTTTCGCCCATCGCCACGTGGGCCTTGTCCTGCCCGGTTAGGAACTTGTCCCAGACTCGCTCGGCCATGGTAATCTCCCTTCGATCGGCAGTGGTTCGGGGGATTCTACGTCCCGTTTTACAGGGGCGTCAAAGTAAGGTGCGGGCTACTCCTTGTTCGGCAGCCCAGCCTCCCGCCAAGCCTCCATCCCGCCTTCCATGTAGGTCACGTTGGTGAATCCCATCTCTTGAAGTATCTGGGCGCCCACGGCGGCCCTATTGCCAAGCCTTCAAGTTGTGATGATCTGACGGTTCGGGTCCAATAATCTCGGGTCCAGATTCTGTTTGGAGGCGTCTCCGGCCTGTTCGTCCAGTTCTTCCACTGAAATGAAAACCACGTTCTCGGTCTGTTCGCTGAGCGGGACATTCTCGCGGAGCCGCGTTTCAATCACTATGGCGTCAGGGTTATTCTCAAGCTGCTTTTGGGCATCTGTAACCTTAACGGATGTTGTCTGGCCCTTCGCTGCCTCCACCCGCTGTCTGAAATCATCGGTCATCGATGCGCCCTCCAAAGTAAAAGTAGATGCCATCATAATCTAAATGCCGCGCAGCGGATACTGCCATGGTCTTACCCATGTGCTACCATGCCTGGGCACGATTTGCTTTGGTCCGGAGGCGAAGAGACTTGCGGTGGCTCTTGGCGTTGATTTTGTTGGCAACCCTGGGAGTCTCCTCCGGTTCAGATTCTGATTCAGAGGTCATCATGGCAGAAGAAACCACCACCACGGCTTCCGGGCTACAGATCAAGGTACTGGCCGTTGGGTCCGGAGAGGCGGCGTCGGCGGGGAAAACCGCAGTTGTCCATTACACCGGCTGGTTGTTGGACGGCACCAAGTTCGATAGCTCCGTGGACCGGGGCACGCCCTTTGAGTTCCCCTTGGGCGCGGGACGGGTGATCAAGGGCTGGGACGAGGGCGTGGCGACCATGAATGTGGGCGGCAAGGTGGAACTGATCATACCCCCGACCTAGCCTACGGGGCCCAGGGCGCCGGGGGCGTGATTCCCGCCAACGCCACCCTCAAGTTCGAAGTCGAGCTGCTGGACCTGAAATAGCGGGCGAGGGACTAGACGCCCACGGGGTCTCTGAAATTGGGCGCCACCTTCTCCGCGAACAACTTCAAGCTGTGGGCGGCGGCATCGTAGGGCATGGCACCCAGGCGGAAGTGGATGATCACCCCACCCACTCCGATCTCGTTCAGGTTCTCCAGCCGCTCGCAGACGGTTTCCGGCGAACCGTAGATCAGGCCGTGTTCCAGCGAGTCCCTGGCCGCGCCGGTGATCCTCGACGCCTGGGCTTCCAATTCCGAGGCGGTGTTCATGCGGTCGCGGTTCTGCTGCAGAAACACCCGCATATCCCGGAAATAGGGCACCCCCACGGCTTTGGCTTCGGCGTCGGTGTCGGCGACGAAGATGTTGCGCCAGACCCACGAGTCGGCCACGTTCCGAGCCACGGTCTCATCGCTGTGGCCGGCCTCCGACATCGCCGCCCGGTATTGGTCCATCCGTTCTTTGGTGACCTCGTCGCTCTGGAGATTCATCAAAAAGGGACGTCCCTCACGGGCCATCTCCAGGGTCGATTCCAGGCCCGAGCAGGCCCGGATCATCGGCGGGTGGGGCTTCTGGTACACCTGGGGCCGCAGCACCGGCAATTCCAACTGCCAGTATTTGCCGTCATGCTTGTAGTTCTCGGTGGTCCAAGCCTTGACCAGGATATCTTCCACTTCCAAGAGCATGTCGGGGGCTTCGTCCGGGTCGATGCCGAACCCCCGGAACTCGTAGAAGTTATAGGCCGTGCCCCGGCCCACGCCCACGATCATGCGGCCCTTGCTGATATTGTCGATGAGCGCGATCTGCTCGGCGAACCTGATGGGGTGGTGGAGGGCCATCTGGGCGACGGCGAACCCAATCTTGATCCGTTCGGTCCGCGCCGCGATGGCGGCGGCGAAGGTGGTGGGGTCCACGTAGGCGCAACCGCCGTCGAAATGGTGCTCAGCCAGCCAGATAACGTCGTAACCCAACTCCTCGGACAGCTCGGCCTCCCGCAGCGACTCTTCGATCACGTCGAAATCGCCGCCGGGGGTTTTGCTCTCCGGGAAAAGGAAGTTGCTGAACTTCATTGCGTCTCCTCGGGCTGCCGCTGGGGTCTGCGGTCATTAAACCGTATTTAGCTTTTCACCGCCAGCTTAGCCGGGACACAAATGTTGGTCAGTTCAACCTCGGCTACAGGATTCCGGCTTTCAGGTCGTCGATGAACGGTTGGAACGCCAGCCGTACCGGGCTATCCGCCGGCAGAGCGGGCTCAAGCACCTGGTTGTAGTAGTCTTGGGCGATCTGCCCTTGCTGCTCCCGGTTGTAACAACTGAACCGCCAGTCATTCTGCCGGTCTTCGGCCAGTTTTTCCCAACCTCCGAAACTGTAGCCGTTGGTCTTTTGCGCCCTCAAGGCTTGCCAGATATAGACGGTCCCCACCTTTTCGAATTGGTACACGTGGACCATCTCGTGGACCAACAGATCGAGATTGCCCCTTGAGTGATGCCCTAACGCGGGAAGATTGATGGTGTGGAATAACGTGAAGGCCCTATTGCCGTTTATCTTAAATATCAGGCGCAGGACCCGGCCCTCCGCCACCCGTACCGCGGCATACCGGAGGGCGTCCGGGCCCAAAACTTGGCCGGCCGCATCTGTCTCGTCATCCCTCAACCGGCTAACCCCGGTCAACAGATGCCACACAAACTCGAATACCCTTGGTCCTTGGAGCAAGTCGAACGCCTTGAAGAGCGGTCTAGCTAGCATGGTATTCCCCCCCGCCGCTGGCAGGATTTTATCCCATCCAGGGCTACCCGAAACGGTTTGGTGAAATCTATCACCGGCGGTATGGGGAGTCAATCATGGCAGAACTCGGGACGACAAGAAATTGTCTATTTCGTATTGGGAGCAGCATCCGTGCGGCTACGGAGTTCCGTTGATAAAATGATTACCGGGTGAGACGGAAATGAGATTGTTTGGCGGGAAAATATTCTACGGCTGGTTCGTTCTGGCCGGCTGCGTATTGGTATCGTTCGGCGTTGCCGGCGGCCAGTTCTCATTCGGCGTGTTCCTCAAGCCGATGACCGAGGAGTTCGGTTGGAGCCGGGCCTCACTGTCGCTGGCCTTCGCCGTGACCTTCATGCTTTCGGGACTGCTACGGCCGCTGGCGGGATATCTGGCGGACCGCTACAGCCCCAAGACCGCTGTCCTCTCCGGCGTGACGGTCATGGGGACGATCCTGCTGCTGATCCCCTTCATCAGCAACCTGGCCCAACTTTACGCCCTGTTCGCCGTCATGAGCATTGGAATCACCCTGGGCACCGGCCCGATTTTGACCAAGGTGGTCAGCTCCTGGTTCCACACCAGAAGAGGGCTGACACTGGGGCTGGTCAGCGGCGCCGGCTCGTTCGGAGCGATGATCCTGGTGCCGGTCACTTCCCTATTCCTGGTGCTCTTTGACTGGAAGGAGGCCTATTGGTTCCTGGCCCTGCTTTTGCTGCTCTTGGTGCTGCCCGCCGGATTCTTATTGATCAGGAACCGGCCTCAAGACCTGGGCCTCGAACCGATGGCCAGGTCCGATGGTGGGCCGGGCGGTGGCCGCGGCGCCATAACCAGCGCGGAGAAACTGCTGGGACGGGACGCCACGTTCCGGGAGGCGTTGCGCACTCCTTTGTTCGCCAGACTCACCATGGGGTACTTCGTTTGAGGGTATTCGATGAGCTTCGTGAACGCTCACTTCGTCACCTACGTTCAAGACCTGGGATACCACAAGATGGTGGCCGCGGGGGCCTTCAGCCTCATCGGAGCGGCGGCCATCATCGGGGCGTTATTGCTGGGACACCTTTCGGACAAGCACGGCCGCCGCAGATTGCTGAGTTTCTCCTACCACCTGCGGGCCCTGGGATTCGTCGTGGTGTTGTTGTCCATGGGGATCCCCTTCCTCAACATCCCTTCCCTGGGCATTCCCGCGTTGCTGGTGGGGATAGTCCTGGTGGGGTTCTCATGGAACGCTACGGTCTCCATCACCGCAGCCTACGCCTCAGACCGTTTCGGGATATCCCAGTTGGGGACCATCTACGGCGCCATGTTTGCGGTGATGCCGCTGGGCTCCGGCCTTGGCGCGTACTTGGGAGGACTGCTCTATGACACCCGGGGCACCTACGACATTGCCATCTGGAGCAACATCGTGCTCTTGCTCCTGGCCACGGGAGCCGTCTTCTCGATCAAGGAGCGGCGAATATCCGGCATCGACGTGGCGACAGCACATTAGCTTCTGAGGCGGGCGTCTCTTCCATCACCGGTGCCGTGCGGAGTCAATCGGGGCAGAACTCGGG
>CAYMZL010000128.1:0-4768 GCA_964394825.1 uncultured Dehalococcoidia bacterium
CCGGGAACGGGTATGCCGGAATCGGGTCTAGTCGAAGACCAACTCCTTGTTCTTGCGGCCGGGGTTGCGCATCTCGGCCAGACCCTCTTTGGCGGTATCCTGGGAATTGCAGAACAACTCGATGCCGTTGCCGTCGGGGTCTTTGAGGTAGATGCTCTTGGTCATGCTGTGGTCGGTAGTCCGCAGGTCCGAGACTTCGAAATACTCCTGCAACTTGTTGTAGTAGTCCGTTAGCTCTTGGAAGTCTTCCACCTGGATGGCCATGTGGTTCAGGCCCAGGCCGCCCTCGGTTACCGTGGCCGCGCCTTCTGGAGCCTGGAACAAGGCCAGGTCGTGGTGGATCGAGCCGCAGGTCAGGAAGGTCCCGAATCCGGGGCGCTCCAGAGCAATCTCGAAACCCAATACTTCGGTGTAGAACTTGGTTGAGGCATCCACGTCTTTGACGTTGATGACCAGATGTCCGATTCTCTTCGGCTTCGCCATTTCAGTCCTCCTAATCCTTCCCTTATTCTGGGGCGTAAAACTGGGGGTTCCGCGCTGGATATTGTTGATTGGTATAGCGAATACTATACCTTCTCAACCGCCAAATTCCAAGGGGCGATGGAGCGGCATGCCGCCAGATGGAATCAATCTTATTCAGCCCTCCCGCTCCAGGAACCGCTGCACCCGGTCCATGGCGCTCTTTTTGTCGTAGCCCTGGTAGAGGAGCATGTGGTTTCGGACCGGGTCTCCGCCGAAGAAGCGCTCGTAGAGCACCTGCCTCCCGCCGAAGGCGCTGCAGGCCACGTCCCAGGCCAGGTGAAACAAGCGCACCCGGTCCCGCGCGCCGGTGGACTCGGTGGCCAGGTAGCGTTCCAGTTCCGGCGCCACCTGGGTGTCGAAGTCGGCTTCGGCGGGCAGGGCCATCAGGCTGCTGGAGCCCAGTAGTTGCACGATCTCGGCCATCCGGGGGTACATGGTGCCCGAGAATAGGTTCCGGGCGGCGGTCAGCGGCCCCTGGGCCGGGCACATCACGCCCCATTCATTCGGCTTGGCGTCGGCCTCCGCAGCCCGCGCGCAGGCCTTCAAAGTCTCCAGGTAGACCACTATCTGGCCGATCCGCTCCTGAACGTGGGGGACCTGGGTCGAACCCAGGGTCTCGGCCATGAGCGATGTGAGTCCCAGCAGAAACTCGGTCTTGACCACGGTGCGGCTGACCACCTGGTGTCCGGTGTGGGCGGTGGACTGGGTGGCCGCCGAGTAGTTGTTGCACATGTCCACGTCGCCCAGCAGGAACACCCGCTCCCAGGGCACGAGAACATCGTCGAAAAAGACCAGGGCGTCCATCTCCTCGAACCGCGCCCCCAGGGGGTGGTCGAAGCTGGAGCGGCCCAGGTCCAGGCTCTCGCGGCACATGAACCTCATGCCGGGAGTGGCGCAGGGCAGGGCGAAGGAGAATGCCTGCCGCCAGGCGTCTTTGCCCAGCAGGTGGGACCTGGTGGGGTATACGGCGATCTCATCCGAGATGGGGCCCAGGGTGGCTAAGATCCGGCTGCCCCGGACCACCATCCCGGCGTCGGTCTCCTTGATCACGGTCAGGGCCACCTCGTCTTCGATCTTATCGAACGCTGAGGGGTTTCGGCTGCGCTGCAGGTTGACCAGGGTGTGGGTCAGCGTCAGATCATTCTCGCGGATGTACTCGTGGTAGCGAAGGACGTTGTCTTTGAACTCGGGCCGGTTGGCCGTGAAGTACTCCGACGATCCGGCCCAACCGGACACCGCATTGTTGAGAAAATCGGGGGTGCGGGCCATCATGCCGCAGCTTTCCCACGCCCAGTTGGTCATCATCTTGCGCCGCCGTTCCAGGTCTTCGATGGTCTTGGGAATGATGAAAGACAGGCCGACCGGCTCGCCTGAGGACGGTGACTCGAAGGTCATCTCGTCTTTGGTGGCTGGGTCGTGCTGCAGGTCGTAGAGGGCTGCCAATGAGCGCACGCCGTTCCGGAGGGCGGGATGAGTGGTGACGTCGTCAACCTTCTCCCCGCGGATCCAGACCTCGGCAGGATGCTTTGACAGACCGTCGATGTACTGTTGTCCCGTTCGAGCAGGCATGTTCAAGGTTCCCAGTGGGGCCGCCGCCAGGTTGGGGCGAGTGTAGCAGCGGCCCTTGAGGGTGTCAAAAGAGGGGGTGTCAGAACGCGGGTCTGGCTCAGAATCATGGTATCGGCAATGTGGTGGCGGCGTAAGTCGTAGGGGCGGGTTTTAAACCCGCCCTGCCATGCCTCGACACATTCTCAAAAATCGCGACCGTGCCAAGACTCAAAAGTCACTGCCGAGCCAAATCGAGAGAGGATGCTGTTCAATTTTGGGGCGTGTCGAGGTTTGGTCCCTGCAGGCAGGGCGGGTTACAAACCCGCCCCTACACCGGCGGTGCGCTGATTCGATTTTCGCCCAAGGAGACAGTTTCAGTTAAGCAGCGCCCCCGCCAGATAATACCCGGTGACGCTCAGCACTGCGCTGGCCGTTACTCCCAACATTCCCAGGTAACGGTCACCTTTGGCCACGGCGGTAATGCCCATCAGGACCCCCAGCGGACCGAACACGGCCGGCGCCACCGCCAGTGACGCCAAGGCCATGAAAATGCTAGCCGCGCTGAACCAACGACCGGTCTTGCTTCGATGCACCGTTGCCCTTCCGTGGGTCTACCGTGGGGTCTACCTTGCAGCGTGGGAGCGAGGAGCCGGCTGACGGCTTGTCATCCCAGCGTCCCCTTACCGGCTTTATATCTCTATATCGGCGAGTATACCGCCAGAAATGGTTAGTGCAAACGACTGAAATGGTAATGTACGCATTGGCCGGGTCTGACGAGTACCGTTTCCCCAACGGTTGTGCTATGTTACCGGCGTCTTTTCGGCCCCGTGGCAATCCCTTTCCAGGTGGCCCCTTTGCCGGTGATGGGCACCCAGGTGATCAGTAGGAGGAACGTATGAAAGGCCGCGTAGTAGTCTGCAAGGAATACGGCAAACCCTTTGTGATCGAAGAGTATGAGGTGCCGGAGCCCGCTCCCGGGGCGGTCATACTCCGCATGACCCAGGCCGGCGTCTGCGGTTCGGACCTGCACACCTGGCGCGGCGACCAGAACCAGCAGGACCTGCCCATCCCGCCCACGGGCCGGGCCATGGGACACGAGGGCACCGGGGTGATCGAGGTGCTGGGAGACGGCATCGAGACCGATACTGCCGGAGAGGCCGTCAAGAAGGGAGACCGGGTGATTTACGCCGCCGTTTTTCCCTGTTACCACTGCCGCCAATGCTTGAAGGGCAACACCAACTGGTGCATGAACCGGAACTACCCCGCCGCCGGGGTGTGGCCCTTTTTCGTGGCCACCTATTCCGATTATCTCTACCTGCCCGCCCGCCATCCCTTCTTCAAGGTGCCGGACGAGTTGGACGACAACATACTGGGGCCGGTCAACTGCGCCATGGGCACGGTGACCACCGGTCTGATCCGGGCCCAAGCCGGCGAGGGGGATTACGTGGTGATTCAAGGCGCAGGCGGCCTGGGCATCCACGCCACCGCCATGGCCAAGGAGATGGGCGCCGACCGGGTGATCGTCATCGACCGCCTGGAGAACCGCCTGCAATTGGCCGAGGAATTCGGCGCCGACCACACCATCAACATCGAGGAATTCAACACCCCCGAAACCAGGCTCCGCCGGGTCAGGGAACTGACCGACGGCCGTGGCGCCGACGTGGTGATGGAGCTGGTGGGCCGGGCCGAACTGCTGGCCGAG
Source organism: uncultured Dehalococcoidia bacterium (assembly GCA_964394825.1). Taxonomy (GTDB): domain Bacteria; phylum Chloroflexota; class Dehalococcoidia; order Lucifugimonadales; family UBA3495; genus UBA9611. Next base: position 3,773 of record CAYMZL010000128.1, read on the forward strand.
GGCATCGACATGCTGAGCAACGGCGGCACCTTCGTGGAGATCGGCGACATCGTCCGGGGCCGGGAGGTGTCCATCGACCCCTCCAAGCTGCTCACCGGAAAGAGCATCATCGGCTCACTCATGTATAAGCCGGAGCTGCTGCCCAGGCTGCTGAACTTCCTGGTCCGCAAACAAGACGTTCTTCCCTTTGACAAGATCGTCTCCCACCAGTTCCCTCTGGCCGAGGTCAACGAGGCCTTCGCCCAGGCGGAATGGGACCAGACCCAGACCCCCATCACCAGGGCGATGCTGGTCCCCTAGGCCGGATATCCGGGACGAACAATTTGACCTTTGTGAAGGATGGCGAGGATGACGAACAAGGAACAGCCGGCGGTCATTATTGAGCCAAGGCAAGACCTGGTCCAGGTGGCCAGGCAGGTGGCGGCCAGGATCGCGGAGCGGGCCCCTGAAGCCGACCGGCAACGCCGGGTTCCGGTGGAGAATATTCAAGACCTCCACGAAGCTGGGCTTTTGACCGTCGCTATCCCCAGAGAGCTGGGCGGGACCGAGGCCGACCTGGTCACGCAGGTCGCCATCTACGAGATTATCGGCGGGGCCTGCGCTTCCACCGCCTGGGTCATGGGCAACCACTCGGTCCTCTGCACCCGGGCCCTGGGCATGATGGGCGAGGCCTCCCATCCGCTGCTCCGAGACGTGGTCCAGAACGGCGCTCTGATTTCCCACGCCGCCATACCCGGTGGCGAGACCAAGCCGGCGCCCGGTGGGTTCGTCGCTTCGGGACGTTGGCCCTTCGTCAGCGGGTCGAACGTCTCCACCTGGATATTTCTCAGCACCATGGTCCCAGGGCCGCCGCCCAACTGGAACGGTGAACAGCCGCCCCAAGCCCACAACCGTTGGCTGTTGCTTCCCACCCGCCAGCCGGGCCTGACCATCGAAGAGACCTGGCTGGCCATGTCGGTCCGGGGCTCCATGACCAACGACGTGCTCTTGGACCAG
>CAYMZL010000128.1:4778-6660 GCA_964394825.1 uncultured Dehalococcoidia bacterium
TCCCCGATGATATGGCGCCCGTGGACAACCGCCCCGCTCCCCACCAGCCCTGGCTGCCCAACGGCCCGGCCGTGCTCAAGGTGCCAACCAAGGCCAGGGTCTGGATGTCGAGTATGATGTTGGGAGTGGCCCAAGCCGCCTTGGACGAGACCATCGAGGTCGGCAAGGCCCGCAGCATGGCTCTGGGCGGCAACGCCAAGAGCAGCATGCCCGGTAACCAGTTCGCCGTGGCCGACGCCGCCATGGCCATCGAGTCGGGCCGGGCATTCCTGGTCCAAGAGGTCCGGGCCATCACCGTTAAGGCCATGGCCGGTGAGGAATTCGTGCCCAATGACGCGGCCCGCATGGAGATGGCCGGGTTGGTGGCCAGGGAGAACTCTCAGAAGGCAGTGGACCGGCTTTTCGCGGTCAGGGGCGCCAACGGGCTATTCGAGAGCGGCAACTTCGAGCGCTACTACCGGGACGTCCGCATGGGCACCCTCCACGCCGTGAGCACCCCCGACCTAGTGCGTGAACAGGTGGGCAAACACCTCTTCGACATCCCCCTTGACGTTCAGCCCCGTTGGGCCTAGGGCGGCTTGCAGATGGGCCCCAGCCCCTGACGGTGTGGTAGTATGCGCCCAATCTGAGAGTCTGCGCCTTAGACCCGCCCCCGCCTTCCGCGCTGGGTCTGCGGCCTATCCATTGGGAGGAAGCAACCATGAAATTCGGCATGATGTATGAGATACAGATCCCCGAGCCCCACTATCCGGGCATCGAGCGCGACCGGTACCACCAGCTTATGGCCCAGGTGGAGTTGGGCGACCAGGTGGGCTTCGACTACTTCTGGACCGTTGAGCACCATTTCCTGAACGAGTTTTCCCACTGCTCGGCCCCCGAGGTGTTGTACGGGGCCATATCCCAGCGCACCAAACGCATCCGCATCGGCCATGCGGTGGCCCTGCTGCCGGAGCAGTACAACCACCCGGTGCGGGTCGCGGAACGGGCGGCGGTGTTGGACATCGTCAGCGACGGGCGCATGGACCTGGGGACCGGCCGGTCGACGACTCTGACGGAGATGGACGGCTTCGAGGTCGATCCCGAGCAGACCAAGGCCCAATGGCAAGAAGCCATCCGGATGATCCCAAAGATGTGGACCGAGGACCCCTTCTCCCACCAGGGCGAGTTTTTCAACATCCCGCCCCGCTCGGTGATCCCCAAGCCGGTGCAGAAGCCCCACCCGCCCCTGTGGGTGGCCTGTAGCCAACCCGACTCCTTCACGGCCGCCGGCGAGATGGGCCTGGGTGTGCTCTGCTTCAACCTGGGCGGGTACGAACAGCTATACGAGCGGGTCGCCGCCTACCGGGCGGCGCTCAAGCACGCCGACCCCGTGGGCTCTTTCGTGAACGACCAGATCGCCGCCTTGGTGATCGTCCACTGCGGCGAGGACGACGAAGAAGCCAAGCGCATCGGCGGCCCCGAGGGCGAGTGGTTCGTCCAGAACGCCGAGCGTCTCTACAACCCTTGGCAGGGGCGGGACGTGCCCGATTCCTACCGGTACGCGGTTGACGCCATCCAGACGGAACGGGCCGGCAAGGTGGCCCAGGACCACCTGGACTCAGGCGCCTTCGCCATGGGCAACCCGGACTCCATCATCGAGGTGATGAAGAAATACCAGGATGCCGGGGTGGACCAGGTGCTGTGCTTCCTGCAGCCCGGCCGGTTGGAGCACACCCGCATCATGGACTGCATCAAGCTCATGGGCCGCCACGTGATCCCCTACTTCATCTAGGGACGCCTTTCGCCGGAAGGAAGAATGTCATCCCCACCGTCATTCCAGCGTAAGCTGGAATCCAGGGTACTCTCGCGGGAAGATGGACGATTAAAGCAACCAATCTGGATT
>CAYMZL010000129.1:0-6580 GCA_964394825.1 uncultured Dehalococcoidia bacterium
TGGAAATCCCTACTTGAACCGATGGGCGCCACCGAGGGCACGGCAACGGGATGGCGCTCGGTGATGCCGGTGAGGGCGCCGGCCGCCAGTACCCGGATGACGATGACGCCGACTTGCTTGTCCGCGGCCAGGTCGATCAGACGATCATAGTTGGGCATGTCGAACCCGGCCGGGGCCGTGGCTCCGGCGCTGGCGTTGATCAGGTTGTATACCGTCTGCACGGTGTTCACCATGCCCGAAGCGACGATTTCTTTGATGCCGCTGGGCTCGCCCACGCCGGTCATCCCGTAGAAGCGGACCTTGCCCTGGGACTTGAGCACATCGAGCGCCTCACGCACGTCGCCCAGAACATCGGACACCGTGATCGCCCGGACCGTTAGATCGGTCTGGGAACTGATGCGGTCGTGGAGCTGGATCAGGTCCACCCGCTCCCGGCCCAGCCGTTTCAGGCTGGCCTCGACCGATCGGATGACCCCCGCCTTTAGGTCCGAGGGGTCGGCCTCCCCCAGGCTGTATTTGGTGCCGACGTAGACATCGGCGGAAAGCTCCCGCAACACCCGGCCCAGGTTGGTCTCGGACCGGCCTCCGCCGTAGCGGGAGGCGGTGTCGAAGTAGTTGATGCCCAGTTCCATGGCCCTGGCCACGGCGCGCACCTGGTCGGCGTGCGCACCCCGGACCATGAGCCCGCCCACGTCGCCGCAGCCGAACCCAATCTCCGACACGTCGATGCCGGTGTTTCCAAACTTTCTATAGTCCATCCATCCCTCTGATGAGGCCTTATTGGGCTGACGGGAATTTGGGGTCGCGTCTTTCCCTCACCGCATCCAGACCCTCCTGTACGTCCTCTCCGAAGAAGCCCAGCATCTCCAGGGCCAGGGAGTAGTCGAAGGCGGTGTGCTCGGCCATGCGCAGCCACTGGTTCAACGAGCGCTTGGTGAAACGGAGGGCTTGCTGGGAGCCGGAAGCCAACCGGCGGGCCACGTCCATGGCCTTGTCCATCAGCTCTTCGTGGGGCACCACCAGGCTGACGAGGCCCAACCGCTCGGCCTCCTTGCCGTCGAGGAACTCGCAGGTTAGCAGATAGTATTTGGCCTTGGCCATGCCGATGAGCAGGGGCCAGATCACGGCCGCGTGGTCACCGGCGGCCACCCCCAACCGCACGTGGCCGTCGGTGAAACGGGCCTTCTCCGAAGCTATGGAGATGTCGGCCATCAGGGCCACGGCCAACCCGGCGCCCACTGCCACGCCGTTGATGGCGGAGATCACGGGTTTGTCCAGATTGATCAGGTTATGGACGATGTCCCGCGCCTCTTCCATGGTCCCGGCGATGATCTTGGCGTTGCCGATGGACTTCTCGATCAGGTCGAAGTCTCCCCCGGCGGAGAATGCGGTGCCGGCGCCGGTGACCACGATCACCCGGACATCGTCGTCCTTGCCCAGGTCCAGCCAGATCCGGCTGAGTTCGTTGTGCAATTTGAAGTCGGTGGCGTTGTAGACCTCCGGACGGTTGATGGTCACGAGCGCGACGCCGTCCTTGATCTCGATGAGCAGGTTTTCGTAGCTGCTGTAGTCGGCCATGATCCCTCGCGGAAAGCTATCAGATTTCGGTCCCGATTCGATCGGGACCGTCAGCTAATGGGTGGTTGGGTTAGAACAGGGACTGGTTCTCGGTGAAGCGGTTTGCTTCGGCATCGGACATGCCCAAGAGTTCTTTGAAGACGTAGTCGTTGTCCTCGCCGATGTTGCTGTAGTGCCCGAAATCCATGGGGGACACGGACAGTTTAGGGGGGTTGGCGGAGGCGATGGCTTCGCCGCTCTTCCATTCGTGGGCGGGCTTGTCACGGTCGGCCAAATAGAAAGGCGTGGGCCGGAAGAATTCCCGCGACTTCAGGTGGGCGCTTTCGTACAGGTCCTCGCCCTGTGACACTAAGCTGGCAGGGACGCCGGCTTCTTGGAGGCGCGCCATGGCATCCTCGGCTGTCAGGCCGGCCGTCCACTGTCCGACCAGGCCGTCCAGGCGGTCCTGGTTGCCCAGCCGGGCCTTCAAGGTCGAGAAGGCATCTTCACCGCACCAGTCCGGACTGCCGATGGCCCGGCAAAAGGCGGCCCACTGCTCTTCGGTCTGCACGGCGATGGCGCACCACCGGTCTTCGCCCCGGCAACGGTAGACCCCGTGGGGCGCCGCGAAGGGGTCCCGGTTGCCGATGCGCTGGGGCATCCGCCCGGTGGACTGGTAGTCGAGTAAGGCCGGCCCAGCGGTCACCGCGCCCGATTTGAAGATTGACGATTCCATGGTGGCGGGCAGGCCGGTCAACCTGCGCCGCAGCAGGGCGCCCATGATTGCCACCGGCTGGAACACTCCGGTGTGATAGTCGGAGTAGGACGTGTTGATGGTGGCCGGCGGTTCTCCTTCCTCACCGGACATGAGCGAGACGCCGCCCATGTGCTGCACCAAGATTCCGTAGGACTTGTAGGTGTAATAGGGGCCGATGCCGCCCAGGCCGGTCTGCCACATCAGGATGATGTCGGGACGCAGACGCCGGAGCTCGGGAAAGTCGATGCCCCAGCGGTCCAGGATATTGCGCCGGAAGTTGGTCATGAACACGTCGCTGACCTTGACCAGCTCTTTGAACACCTCCAGTCCGTCGGTTGTGCGGACGTCGATGGTGATCCGTTTCTTGGCCCGCTGAAACTCCGGCTGCCCGCCGCCCCTGGACCAGGCGGGGATAAAGTTCATCTCATCCAGCACTTTGTTGGTCTCGACCTTGATGACCTCGGCCCCCAGAGAGGCTAGTATGCGCCCCGTCATGGGCAGGGCCACATACGGGCCGAGTTCCAGGACGCGTACGCCTTCCAAGGCTTTGTTGGGTGAGGTTTGGCTGGTCATCAGGGCATCATTCCTAGATCACGCCCTGGGAACGGAGGGACGCCAGTTCGTTCTCGCTCAGGCCCAAGTCTTCGCCGTAGACGGCGTCGTTGTCCTGGCCCAAGTGCGGAGCGGGCTTGGTCCCGGGGGAAACCTCTTCGCTGTCGAACACACCGAGGGGGTACTTCAGCCGGCCGGCCTCGGCGTGGTCCAAGTCGAACCAGAAGTTGCTGGCCTCTAGCTGGGGGTCCGACAGCAGGTCGGACACGTCGTTGACCGGTATGAAAACCAGGTTCCGTTCCTGGCCCTGGTGGAATAGCTCTTCCGAGGTGAAACGAGTGGTGAAGTCGATGACCAGGGCGGTGATGATGTCGTTGTAGGGGGCGCGGTCCTGGTTGCCGCCTTTGTAGTTATCGTTGAGTATCTCCTCGTTGCCGGTGACCTCGTACATCCACTGGGAAAGGTTATCCCACTCCCGGGGGGTGATGATGCCGGCGGATATCCAACCGTCCTTGCAGGGGTACGCTCCCAGGGGGATCACCAAAGTCGAGTTGGTGCCCACCCTGGTTACGTTCTCGCCGCGCTGCATCCAGGCCAAAGCGGGGTGGGCATCCGTGTAGTAGGTGATCATCGCCTCCTGCATGGAAACGTCGATGTATTGTCCCGTGCCACCCTGCATGTCCCGGTAGTACAGTGCGCCCAGGATAGCGGTGGCCGCATGCTGGGCGCCGGGGAAGTGAGACTGTTCGTTGCCTTGGCGCAGCGGAGGGCCGTCGGGGTCGCCGGTGATCTGCATGAAGCCGCTGGCAGCCAGAGAGATCAGGTCCGTTGACTTATAGTTTTTCCACGGGCCGGTCTGGCCGAAGGGTGTAACCGAGGCCATCACCAGTCCGGGGTTCCCGGCCTTGAGCGTGTCGAAATCCAGGCCCAAAGACTTCATATGGCCAACCGGGAAGCTCTCGATCACCACGTCAGCGGACGCCGCCAGCTTCTTGAACAGGTCCCGGCCTTCGGGGCTATCCAGGTCCAGGGTGACCGAGCGTTTATTGGTGTTGTAGAACAGGAAGTAGGCGCTGCGCTCGGGTCCGGGTTGGTCTCCTCCCGGCTGGTTTCCAATGAACGGCGGCCTTTGCCGGGTGGGGTCTCCTCCGGGTGGTTCCACCTTAATCACGTCCGCGCCGTAGTCGGCCAGCAATTTGCCGCAGAACACGCCTTCGGGGCCGGTCAGGTCCAGAATTCGGTAGGGCGGCAGAAGGACGCCTTCGGCGGGAGCTTGGAAGGGCATGTATAACCTTAACGGGGTCCGGAGATGCGGCTGTCTGGCGGCTTTGGCGATTGTAGTAAGCCGCTTGGGCGCAGTCAAGACTGAAGCGGCCGCATGGCGCCTATCTAACGCGCTTGTGCCTACTGCTATAATTGTCCAGGCTGAAAAGCATCAAGGAACCGTATGAGAACGCTACTCGCGACGACGCGAGACCGGTTTCTCCTGGCCCTGCAATACCAGGACTACCGCAATCTCTGGATCGCCACCACCTTCTCCGCCTCCGCCGCCTGGGCGCTGATCATCGCCCGGGGCTGGCTGGCCTTCGAACTCACCGACGGCTCGCTCTGGGTGGGAATAGTCACATTCGCGGCCATCGTGCCCAGGGTATTCTCCACACCGATAGCGGGGTTCCTGGCCGACCGGTTCGACCGGCAGCGGCTATTACGTTGGATCTTCGCCCTGGAAATGGGCAACAACGTGCTACTGGCCGTGTTGGTCATGAACGGACTTGCCGGTCCATGGACCCTCACGTTCCTGGCCCTGACCAACGGGACCCTGCGGGCCGCTCAGATGACCACGGCCACCGCCTTGATACCCAACTTGGTGCCCAGAGAGCACCTCTTGAACGCCATCGCCCTGAACCAGGCCACCCAACAGGGAGCGCGGATGGCCGGGGCTCTGGCCATCGTCCCGTTGCTGGGCTTCCTCAACATCGAGGCGGCCTTCTGGCTCTGCGGTGGGTTATACCTGTTTGGCTTCTATTGGGTCTCCCGGGTCGCCATCAGGTCCACCGGAGTCATCGACGAAAGCCAGGGATTCTTGGCGAACCTGTTTGAGGGTTTCGTCTACGTCTACCAGCGGCCCACCATCATGGCCATGGTCCTGCTGGTCTTGGCCCACTGCGCCCTCACCATGTCCTACGAGTCCCTCCTTCCCGCCATATCCCAGGACAAATTGGGGGCCGGCTCGGTGGGCGTCAGCTTCCTTATCGCCGGGATCGGCGGCGGGGCGCTGTTGGCCTCCATCCTCTTGGCCGGGGTCAGGAGCGAATCCGTCAGAGGCAAGCTGTTCTTGTTCTTCGCCTTCACCAGCGGCCTGGGACCGATGCTGCTGGCATGGTCCGACAGCAGCACGCTATCCATCGCCGCCACGGTGGTGATGGGCGCCAACCAGGCCGGGTTCATGACCATCAGCCATACCATCATCCAGTCTCTTACCGAGGACCACGTCCGGGGCCGCGTGGCCGGGGTCTACTCGGTCCACGTGGGCGGCAGCATGGCCGTCACCAACATGGCCAACGCGGCCTTCGCCGATGTTTTCAGCGCCTCCTCGGTGATGGTGTTCGGCGCGGCCTCATCTTCGTGGCGGCCGTATTCGTCAGCCTCGGCAGCGGCTCGTTGCGAAAGCTCTACTTCCCAGGCGCGGCGCCGGCGGCAGAAGTGGTCAAAGCGGCGGCTGATTAGGGTGGCACTGTCCCCCATCCTAACCTTCTCCCCGGAGGGGGCTTGCCCCGAAACTGTCATTCTGAGGCGTCAGCCGAAGAATCTCGTTGCTAACATACCAGCACTGACCAAGAACAACGAGACCCCTCGCTACACTCGGGGTGACAGAGGGAAACGTACATGGGGGAATGCCACGGGCCATTTTTATCACTTTTGAGGCAACGCCCCTGAGATGGGAAGGGATTCGCCCTATAGGAAAATTCATAATCTTCCCGTAACATTTACCCAACCAGGAGGCACGGATGGCCGAGACCACCAGCGAGCTAGAACGGTACCTGCAATCAACTCCCAGGTCGAAGGGACTGTGGGAGGACGCCAAGAATTACCTGCCGGGGGGCGACAGCCGGAACTCCATCTTCTGGAACCCCTACCCCATCTTCGTGGACCACGCCTCGGGCTGCCATGTCGTCGACGCCGACGGTGTGGACCGATTGGACTTCATCGGCACTATGACGACCCTGGTCTTGGGCCATTCGCCCAAGCCGGTGGTCAAGGTGGTTCGGGAGCAGATGGAGCAGGGAATGGTCTACAACGCTCCCAACGCCAACCAGACCCGGCTGGCCAAGCTGCTTTGCCAGCGCATACCCAGCTTCGACCTGGTCCGCTTCACCAACTCGGGCACCGAGGCCACCTTGAACACCATCCGGGCGGCGCGGGCCGTCACCGGCAAGAGCAAGATCGCCAAGGTTGAGGGCGGCTACCACGGCAGCCACGACCAGGTCAGCGTCAGCGTGCGGGTGGACCCGGCCAAAGCCGGAGAGCGCAGCCGTCCCGACGCCATGGCGGCCACCCAAGGCCTGGGCGAAGGCACGTTGGACCAGGTGGTGGTGATGCCCTTCAACGAGACCGCGGCCGCCCGGAAGATCCTGGAAGAGAACAAAGACCAATTGGCCGCGGTGATCATCGAACCGATCCTTGGCTCCGTCGGGATGCTGCCGGCCACCAACG
>CAYMZL010000130.1:0-6570 GCA_964394825.1 uncultured Dehalococcoidia bacterium
TGCGCCGGAAAGACGGGCCACTCGGGGATGTTCAATCGAGTGAAATTCGGGATGAATCAAGTTTCCCGTTCATCACCGATAAAATAATCCCGGTCAGTCCTCCCATTCCTCCAGCTTCCGCTCCAGTTCGGCCTGGGTCCGGGCATGCTCCTCGGCCAGCCGCTTCATCTCGTCACGGTCCTGGCCAAGAGTCGCTTCCTGTAATTGTTCTTCAATCTTCTTGAGTCTGTCTTCCAGGTCAACGATGATCTGCTCATAATCCACCGTGGGCGCCGTTGGGTTCCGGCGTCTGGGGCCTCGGGACCTGACGGGCTGGGGGCGTGGCGGCGGCTTGGCCTTCTCTTGCACCCGGACCGCCGCCGCGGCTTCTTCCTGCCGTTGGGCCTCGGTCCATTCCTCGAATGTTCCGGGGAAAACCGTGAGTTCGCCGTCGGCCGTCACCAACAGGGATTCGGCAAGCAGCGATACCAGATGGCGGTCGTGGGACACCAACAATATGGTGCCCGAATAGCCCATCAGCACCTGCTCCAAAGCCTCACGGCTCGGGATGTCGAAATGGGTCGTGGGCTCGTCCAATACCAGCAGATTCGGCTCGGTGATGAGCAACCGGGCCAGCGCCAGACGGCTCTTCTCACCTCCGCTGCAGGCGCCCACCTCCCGGAACACGTCTTCACCCTGGAACAGGAACCGCGCCAGATAGGAGCGGGCCTCCTCAAAGGGCATGTTCTTGATCTCCAAGAAGGAGTCCAAGACGGTGTGCTCATCGACCAAGGCGTCCAGTCCCTGAGTGTAGTAGCCCACGTTGACGTTGTGGCCCAGGGCCACCGAGCCTGCCAAGGGAGGGACCAGGCCCAGGACCGTCTTGATGAAAGTGGTCTTGCCGGTGCCGTTGTCTCCGATCACCGCCGTGCGGGAGCCCCGTGCCAGTTTCAGATCGGGGACCCTGAGCAACTCCGTCGTCCCGCCGCCATCGGTATAGCCTACCTTCAACCCGCTGGTGCTTAGCACCACCTGTCCGGTCCGGCTGGCGGCGGCGCTGGACAGCGAGATTGACCGGTCTGAATCAGGCCGGTCGATGCGCTCCAATCGCCGCAGGCGGGTCTCCCGGCCCCTGGCCTCCCGGGACCTCTGACCGGCCCGGTACCGGTCGATGAACGACTGTTCCTTGGCGATGAATTCCTGCTGGGCCTCGAATTCCTTCGAGTACCGCACATCACGCTCGGCTTTCAGGACCCGGTACTTGGAAAAGTTGCCTGGGAAGATGTTGAGGCGGCCGTGGTCGATCTCCCAGATCTGGGTGGCCATATGGTCCAGGAAATAGCGGTCGTGGGAGACCACCACCACCGCCGGAGCAAAGCGGGTCAGGTAGCGCTCCAGCCAGGTGACTCCCTTCAGGTCAAGATAGTTGGTCGGCTCGTCCAGCACCAGCAGGTCCGGGTTGCCCAAGAGGGCCTTCGCCAGGGCCGCCCGGGTGCGCTCGCCGCCGCTGGCCGACGACGCGGAGGAGTCCAGGGTCACCGGCCTCAGCCCAAGACCGTCCGCCATCCGTTCCACGGCCCTTTCGTAGGAATACCCGCCCAGGGTCTCGTACTGCTCCAAAAGGGCCGCGTAGCGGCGGCCGGCTGCTTCGGCATCGACGTTGGGGGCATCGTCGTCTGGGGAGTCCGGTTGCCGGGAGCCGGCTTCCAGGGCCTCTTCCAACGACCTGACTTGCTCGAAGGCTCCCAGCACCTCTTCCCGGAGGGTGCCGGTAAATGCCGACTGGGGGTCTTGGGGCACGTAGCCGATCTGGATGCCGTTGGAGCGGGCCACTCTCCCTTCACTGGGGATCTGGTGTCCCACCAGCACTCTTAGCAGGGAAGTCTTGCCGCCGCCGTTGGGGCCGACGATGCCGATGCGGTCCCGTTCATTGATATCCAGGTCGACGCCCGACAATATGATGTCGGCGCCGTAGTGGACGGCCAAGTCAGAGGTGGAAACCAGAGGCATGAGGCGGGTGGGTCTCCAGGAAGCGGACTAACAGTCAGATTTTGCGGTCAAAGAACAGATGCTGCCAGATGCAGGTTATCTATAACTATAACCGAAAGCCGTGGACCGTCGCAGGTCCATGCCGGATGCCTGCACACGTCTGTACCGGCGGGCCCCAAATGGCATGGTAGACTTCCAACGTTGTTGGAGAGAACCCGGACCGCGCTGAAATTACTTCGGTGCTCCGGAATCTGATCCAACAAGCGACATGGTTTTGAGCGCGAAGTTGACACAACGAAAGCGGTCCCGCTATCGACTGGCTGCCATTATCAGCCGGACCCACAGATTCATATATGTGCTCTTCAACGGCCGTATCTTGTCTCGGCGAGGCAACGCCCGCTTCCTGCTTCTGACCACCAAAGGGCGCCGGTCCCACCGGGAGAGGACCGTCGCGTTGGTGTATCTATTCCAGCACGACAACCCGGAAAACCCCTCAGTGATCGCCTCGTTCGGCGGAAGCCCGAAAGCCCCCGACTGGCTACTTAATATCCGGGATGACCCCAAGGTCAAGGTGCAGATCGGAAGTATCCGCTGGGAAGGGGTAGCGAGGATAGCCACCGGAGAAGAGCGCGGGGAACTTTGGCGCAGATTCGTCGAATGTTTCCCGGGCTATGAGCGTTACCAGGCTCGGACCACCCGGCAATTCCCCATAGTCATCATCACACATGCTGAAGATTGATCCGGTGGGTCCGGCTCGATAGACCCATGTTCCACGGCGCCTCCAGGATGTATACTGAACGAACTTCCTGAAATCCGGAATCCCACGTAGGAGGAACCCATGTCGACCGAAACGCGGAGTCAAACTTCGGTGGAACCCCAGAAATCCCAGGCGCTGGTCAAGATCACGGAGATGGACCACATCGTTCTGCGGAACAAGGATGTGGAAGAATCGCTCCGGTTCTACACCCAGGTCTTGGGAATGAAGGCCGAGCGGGTGGCGGAGTGGCAGGCCGGTGAGGTCCGTTTTCCCTCGGCGCGAATCAACGCCGACACCATCATCGATTTCTTCGGCACCGACCAAGAGCCCATCGGCAAGGACGGGGCCAAGAACCAAGACCACTTCTGTATGGTCATCGAGCCCACGGACATGGAAGAACTGAAGGCGAAATTCGAGGCCCTGGGCGTGGAGATTCAAGCGGGGCCGGGAAAGCGCTGGGGCTCCCACGGCGACGGCATCTCGCTCTATATCTACGACCCGGACGGCAACGTGGTGGAGCTGCGCCACTATTAGAGGGTATCTCAAAATGTGGTTCGACAAGTCCCCCGATTCATCGGGGAGACTCTCGGCCTCCGGCCGGAGCTCAGGATGAGCGGAAATCAGGTGTTCTCCCGCTCATGGTGGGCTTGTCGATCCACATTTTGAAACGATTTCTAGGACTCGGGGCTCAGGGACCGGTGCAAGTTGAAATAGCGAAAAGTGGCCAATCAGCCGATTGGCCACTTTTTTATTTGCAGATTAAGCAGAGGTGAAGGCGGATGACCCAGGGCTGGACCATCCCCGCCTACAGCGTCCGGGAGAGCAAACGGGCCAGGCGGGTGACCGTCAAGGTATCGTCCTGGTCGGGACTGGAGGTCGTGGTGCCCGCCGGGTTCGACCGGTCGGAGATTCCGGAGATCCTCCGGTCCAAGGCGGGCTGGATCAAGAAGAATCTGGAGCGGACCCGCCCGGTGGAAGAGTTAAAAAGACCCGCCTCCATCTGCCTCGGATTACTGGACGAGGCCTGGCGCACCGAATATCTCCCTTCCCCAGGTGAGCGGGTGGCCCTATCAGAGCAAGATGGGCGCCTGCTGTCGCTGACCGGCCCGGTGGACGACCCGGTTTTGGTGGCTGCGGCGCTGAACCGCTGGCTCCAGCAGCGGGCGAAGGACGTGTTGGTCCCGTGGCTGCACCGCTTGAGCGCGGAACTGTCGCTCCCCTTCAGCCGGGCGGCCGTCCGGCGGCAGAGGACCAAGTGGGGAAGCTGCTCGGCCGAGAAGTCCATCAGCCTAAACCGGAACCTGCTCTTTCTCTCCGAGCCGATGGCCAGGTATGTGCTGGTCCATGAGCTATGCCACGGCCGCCGGTTGGACCACTCGAAGAAGTTCTGGGGTCTCTTGGAGACCTTCGAGCCCAACGCCCGGCGGACCGCAGCCAAAGTCCGGGACGCGGCGCAGTTGGTGCCCCGCTGGGCCCAGGTGTAACAACCGCCAGACCGTGTCCTGCCCTAGAACCGGCGGAGTTTGGGCGCGAAAAGGGCCAGGATGATTATCATGGTTATCCCCAATACCCCGCTGATGGCGGCCGTCATCGGCGCGCCGGCCACACCGGCCAACGCCCCGGCAGCCAGGCTGCCAAACACGTGGGCGTAGATCGCCAGGGTCCTGAGGCCGATTATGCGGCCGCGGAACTCGGGCCGGGCGGTCTTCATCAACACCGTGAGCATCAACACCAGGGTGGATGAGAACATCATCCCCGTGACCACCAGGATGCCGACCGACAGGTAGAAGTTGGTCGAAGTGGCGAACACGATCATGGTCCCGTGCCAACCGATCACCGCCAGGATGCACAGCAGTCCAGTGTGCCGCAGATTGGGTATCGACGCCCAGATCATCGAACCCGCCAGAGCCCCGACACCGAAGGATGAGATGAGCAGGCCCAGTCCCACCGAGTCCCGGTCCAGAACGTCCCGGGCGAAGATGGGCATCAGCGTGGTATGGAATGCGAACCCGGTGATGTTGATGATGACCGCCACCAGAAGGGCCGCCCAGAGCAGTTGCTGACCCTTAACGTATCTCAGCCCCTGGATCACCGTGGAAACCACCGACTCCCTTTGCTGGGCGGCCCCCACCCGCGTGACGCCCATCAGCAGGGCCGCCGATCCGCTGAGGGCGTACAAAGCCGCCACCAGCACGTAGGCGCCGTCGGGACCGAACTGGTCGAACAGGATGCCCCCAAGGAGCGGGCCGGCCACCAGCGCGATATTCATGCCCGCGTTGGTTAGAGCAACGGCGTTGGGGATGCGGTCCTGGGATACGCTATCCACCGCCAGGGACTGGGCGGTGGGCATCTGGAAGATGCGGACCAGACCGGCGGCCAGGGTGATGATAAAGATGTGCCATACCTGGATCAGGCCGGTGGCGATCAGGGTCAGCATCAAGACGGCCAGGGAGGCCAGCAGGAATTCCACGACCGCAAGCAGGACCTTGCGGGGGACGCGGTCGGCGGTGGCTCCGGCGAACAGGGCCAGGAAATTGAAACCCATCCGGGCCGACGCGGTGAGTCCGACCAGGAAGGGGGAGTCGGTGAGGTTCAACACGTACCACACCACGACCACCGTTTCCATCTGGGAAGCCATGCCGGCCAGGGTTATGGCTGACCAGACCAGGCCAAAGTTGCGCTCGCGAAGTATGGCAAGCGGCGAGGCCGCCCGGCCTAGATTTGTGACCAGGTTCATTCGAAAGGAGTACCGGTGGACAGGGTTGGGGCTTTAGAGCCGGACGCAGGACGCCTAATTTCAATCACGTAGGGGCATCCCGATTTCATCGGGAGGATGCCGCTGCGCCATCGGAGATTCCCCCACGAAAGAGGGCGGCCACGGTTCACTGGGGTCCGGGCATGACCTCTTCCGCGAAATACTTCATGGAACGCATGGCCTTTTCGTGGGGGATGTTGCCCCAGGCGAAGACGCTGACGAAATAGTTGATGCCCGATTCCTCGATGGCCCGCCAGACCTGCTCTTTCACCGTCTGGGGCGACCCGGCGATGATCTTTTCTTCCGAGTGCAAAGTATCGAAGTCGTAGAGCCACGCCAAATAGTCGGAATCGCCGACTTTCCAGAGGTAGTTGATGTTGTCGCACCAGGCTTTCCAGGCTTCCCGGGCCTCTTTCACCGCCTCGACGTCTGTCGGAGCGATGTAGATGTGGCGGGTCTGGCCTTGCTTCGGTTCGGTGACGCCACTGTTGATCCGGTCTGGGTCGTTCTTGTGTTTCGCCCAGACCTCTTTATAGAGGTCGAAATGCTTCTTTGTAACCTCGTTGCTGTCGAAGATGTGGCTCGTGTGGAGGCCGTTTCGGGCCATCCAGGGAACTGTCTCAATGTTCCCACTGGCGTACCAGATCGGCGGGTGAGGCTGTTGGTGGGGCCTGATCCACAAGCGGATATCTTCGTAGCTGTAGAACTGACCTTGGTGGTCCAGGGTCTCGTGGGTCAACCCCTTCAGCAGCACCTCAAGGGCCTCTTGGAACATGGCCGGCCGGTCCTCTGGGTCAACTCCGAACCGCGCCACCTCGTAGGGGACGATGCCCCGGCCAACCCCCAGCTCCAGGCGGCCGTGGCTCAGATGGTCCAGCATGCAGACCTCCTGAATCAAGCGCAGGGGATTGTAGAGGGGCAGCAGATAGACCAGGGGACCAAGTCGAATCCGTGAGGTGCGCTGGGCGGCGGCGGAAAGAAACAATCCGGGGGAGGGAGCGACGCTCAGGGGCGTGGTGTGGTGTTCCGCCGTGTGATAGCAGAAAAAGCCCTGCTTGTCGGCGTACTCCAACAGTTTTAGCCGGTCATC
>CAYMZL010000131.1:0-6537 GCA_964394825.1 uncultured Dehalococcoidia bacterium
GGCGCCGGTTACGTTGGTTCGGTCCTGGTGCCCAAGTTGCTGGACCAGGGATACAAAGTCCGAGTGCTGGACCTGTTCATGTACGGCGAGGACGTATTGGATTCGGTAAAGGCGAATCCCAACCTGGAGTTGGTGCGGGGCGACATCCGGGACCGCGGGCTATTGGAGCGGACGATACCCGGTTGCGACGCCGTGATCCATCTGGCCTGCATCTCAAACGACCCCAGCTTTGAACTGGACCCAACTCTGGGCAAGTCCATCAACTACGACGCTTTCTTCCCGTTGGTCGACATTTCCAAGGACCAGGGAGTGAAACGGTTCGTTTATGCTTCTTCTTCCAGCGTGTACGGGATTCGCGAGGAAGAAAACGTCACCGAAGAATTGACGCTTCGCCCCCTAACCGACTACTCCAAATACAAGGCGATGTGCGAGGACGTGCTGCTGGCCAAGAAAGAGCCCGGGTTCGTGCCGGTGATTCTGCGGCCGGCCACCGTCTGCGGCTATTCGCCCCGGTTGCGTCTGGACCTGATCGTGAACATCCTGACCAATCATGCGGTGAACAACAGGAACATAATGGTCTTCGGGGGCGAGCAGATGCGCCCCAACATCCACATCCAAGACGTCACCGACCTTTATGTAAAGTCTCTGGAATGGCCGGACGCGGCCGTCGACTGCCAGATCTTCAACGCCGGGTTCGACAACCACAGAGTCATCGACATCGCGGAAATGACCCGGAAAGCGGTCGGGGAGGACGTGGTCATAACCACTACTCCTACTGATGACAACCGGTCATATCACATTTCGTCGGAGAAGATCAGGCGGGAATTGGGCTTCGCCCCGAGCTACTCCATCGAAGACGCAGTCGGCGATCTGGTGGGGGCATTTGGACAGGGCCGCATCGCCAACGCGATGACGGACATCCGCTATTACAACATCAAAGTCATGCAGGCGATGGACTTGAAGTGATGACCGGTATCAAGGTGCCGTACGTCGACCTAGCAGCCCAGCACGCGCCCAAACGCCAAACGGATATGGAAAAGGCCTGCCGAATCTCGGTGGTGCTCGCTCCGGGCCTAAACAAGCCGCTGATCAATCGATCGATTAGCGTCATGGCGGCAAAGGCCCACTATCGAAATTTACCGGAACCTATAGCATCATCGCTTATCTAACATTGAGGTCATGTGCGGAAGAAATTTAGGCTCCTGATCGATTTGGCGATACAGTCGAAAAGAACCATCACTATATTATTGTTGGCCTTACCGATAATAATTTTAGCGGTGTTCTTTAGCGCATTGGATCTGAGTCGAAATTCGCTATTTTTCACGGCCATATTTCTAACGAATTACTTTATCGGTGCATTTGCATTTTACTTGGTTATTAATCGAGCAATCCCACCTGCGCCATTAGCTAGAAGTCCCTTTTATTTCATTAAACGACTCAATACGACTGACAACAGAGATTACTGGGATGAATATCAACAACGTACAAGATATTTAGTAGGGGCGGAAATCGGGGTTTACAGAGGATTAAACGCGAAAAGGATTCTTAACTTTCTCAATATCAAACAATTGGTATTGGTCGATGCCTGGAAGGGGTATGTCGATGTGCGGACCGGGGTCGAACAGGAAGACGACTCCTTTTTTGAGAATCTATATCAGGAAGTCAAAAGTACTTTTTCCGATGCACCAAATGTCAGCATCATTCGGGATCTATCGGTAAATGCGGCACAATCGTTTGACGACGAAAAATTTGATTTTGTCTATCTAGATGGAGATCACGGTTATGAGGGAGTACGTGCCGATTTAGAGGCTTGGTATCCCAAGCTCAAGAAGTATGGAGTGATGTGCGGAGATGATTTCGGGCACCCGAGTGGAGTCGGCGTCATCGAAGCGGTAACGGAATTCGCATTCAAGAATCATCTTCTAGTTGGCTATGGCGAAGATAATCAATTTTGGTTCGTAAAAGTTTGATCCCTGTAGCTTTCTCGATTAATCGAGAGTGTCCCGACAGACTCATTCCATTCTGTCCCAAAAAGGAATCCGATCTTGTATGTTCATCCGCGGGCCAATTTTCTATGACAAACTTCAGCTTCTGATCATTCTGTTGAAGCAGGGACGATCTCGTGACGGATATTAGCCATCGTTCGATAATTGAGGCCGGTCGTTACACCGGGGTATCACTCAAGGGGATAAACCCTGAATTTGTGGTTGACCTGTACCGCTTCATGCAGCGGCTCCGTAGGTGTGAACTAGCCTTGATCGAGGAATATCATCCGGCAGACCAGATGCGGTGCCCGGTCCATTTTTGTGTGGGCCAGGAAGCGGCGCCCGCGGCCTTGTCATTACTGCTATCACAGGACGACTACCTGTTTAGCCATCATCGGTCCCACGGCTATTTCTTGGCCAAAGGCGTCCCGATGAAAGCCCTATTCAGCGAAATATATGGGCGGGCTACCGGGGCCAATGGTGGAATCGCGGGTTCTCAAGACATATCCATGCCTTCTGCGAATTTTTACTCTGGGGCCATCCTATCGGGCGCAGTTGCGATGGCGGGTGGGGCTGCTCTGAGTATGCAACTAAAGCAACGGCGACAAGTAGTGGTTTCCGGTTTTGGAGAGGCCGCTTCAGATGAGGGAATTTTCTGGGAAGCGATGAACTACGCCGCCCTAAGAAAGCTTCCGGTGGTGTTCGTTTGCGAAAACAACCTCTATGCCACCTATTCCCACATGCTAAAGCGGCATCCAATCGATAACATCCATGAACGTGTGGCCAGCTTCGGAGTCGAGTCCAAGGCGCTGTTTGGGAACGACGTGATTGCCAGCCACCGGGCCATCGCCGAGGCCATAGACCGGGCCAAGGACGGCGGGGGGCCGTCATTTATCGAACTATACACTTACCGATGGAACGGGCACGTAGGCCCTGAAGATGACGACTATAAGCAATACCGCCCAAAGGAAGAAATTGAATTTTGGAAGGCGAACTGCCCCATCGCGTTATTGGAAGAAGCGATGTTGGCCGATGGGGTACTTAACGCTGAAACCAAGGCGAACATGATCGCCGAAATTGACCGCGAGATCGACGAGGCGTTCCGGTTCGCCAAAGCGAGTCCCTTTCCTCAACCTAAATCTTGGGACAGCCTAAACAGGAGCGAAGCGAGTCCCTGGGCTGACCAGCTACTTTATGACACCGAAATGGGAAAGTTCGACGAGAGTCAGGATGAAGCGATTCCTCGGCCTTACTAGTGAGGGAGTGGTATCACCTCTCTTGCCTCCGTTCAAGAGGATCTGAGTCAACATATGCCGACACTCACTTATTCCGCTGCGATTAACCAGGCTTTGGAGCAGGCCATGGAATTAAGCCCAGACGTCATCGTTCTTGGTCAGCTTGTCGACTACGCGGACGGGATATTTGGGACTACTGCGGGCCTCTCGGAGCGTTTCGGCACCGACCGCGTCCAAGATTTCGCCGTAGCAGAGGGGGTCATGACTTCCACTGCCGGTGGTGCGGCTTTGGCTGGATTGCGCCCCGTGTTAGTTCACCAACGTCTCGATTTCATGATGTACTCCATGGACGCTATTGTGAACTGGCTTTCGTTGTGGCGATTTAAGTCCAACGGTTTGTCTAACATGCCTGTAACAATACGGGCTATCGTCGGCAAGGGATGGGGCCAAGGGCCTCAGCACTCCAAAAGCCTGCATGCATGGTTTGCTCACTTGCCTGGTATCGATGTGGCAGTCCCAGCCACTGCCTACGATGCGAAGGGTCTACTGTTGGAGAGTATCTTTAGCGAATGCCCAACCATAATCATAGAAAACCGGTCATTGTATTCTATGGCTGACGATGTGCCTGAAATTCCATATCGGGTCAGGTTCGGCCAAGCCTCCGTTCGCCGCATCGGCACGGACGTCACTCTCGTTGCCCTTGGGTCCATGGTTCCCCCTGCTCTGCGAGCAGCTTCCCAATTGGCCGAAGAGGGCATAGAAACAGAGGTGATTGACCTCCGTACCGTATCCCCAATAGACACCCAATCCATTTACAATTCCGTGTCCAAGACCGGAAGGCTCTTAGTAGCCGACCCCGCTTGGCAATCGGTCGGCGTTGCAGCCGAAATTATCGCCTCGGTGAGCCAGGAAATGGGGCAACAGTTGCTGGCTAATCCCGTTCGAATCTGTTTACCCGACAGCCACACCCCAATGAGCGCTCCGCTGGAGGAGCAATATTACGTTGACGATGCGGACTTGGAGAGAGCAATCCGTACACTGTGCAACTAACTCATTTAGTTGGACTGGGCATTAATGATTTTTATCCAAAACCATATAGCCCCGGCTACCGAGATTCCAGACAATCATGAAACCGTCCCAGATAGTTTTGGTTCGATGTTGAAGGCCGCGTGATGACTGAAATCAACCTGATGGACCGATATCCTCAGAGCCCACGCCAGATTAAAGAGCGGGCTGAGCAGATAACCGATGAACACATCCGGGTCGCCAAGCAATTTGGCAAAGAATTTTTCGATGGAGACCGGCTCTACGGGTATGGCGGGTATCATTACCACCCTCGATTTTGGCAACCGACCGTCCAGAGATTCCGCGACCACTACGGTCTGGCCGAGGACGCGAGCGTTCTGGACGTGGGTTGCGCCAAAGGATTCATGCTCCATGATTTTGCCGAGCAGATGCCCGATCTAACTGTGGCCGGGATCGATATATCCGAATACGCCATCAGCAATGCCATCGAGTCCATAAAACCGTTCGTGAAGGTTGGCAACGCGAGAGAATTACCCTATGACAACGATTCCTTTGATTTGGTGATCTGCATCAACACGATCCATAACTTGCATCTCGAAGATTGCAAGCAGGCGATCCGGGAGATTGACCGGGTGTCTCGTAAGGATTCGTTTATAATGGTGGACGCCTGGCACAATGACGAAGAGCTCGAACGGATGCGGCAATGGAATCTGACCGCTGAGACAACGATGCACGTTGATGACTGGCGGAAGTTATTCAGCGGCGTCGGATACGCTGGAGATTACTACTGGTTCATAGCCACCCCATGATTCCGGCAGACCAAGCCCCAACTTCCCCGAATCCAGACGGAGGCTAAATAGTTGGCCTAGCATGTCCAAAACCATCGAACATACAACCGAGATCAGCCCAGAAACCCAGGCTGCTTACCAGCAGTTTCTGAACAGCCTTCCGGTCAGGAACCCGAAAAATCTGCTGTTCATAAACCTGCCTCTCGTACCCACCAATCTTTTTCTACCGGAAACTGTTGCCCGAAAGGGGTACTACACCTATCCCCCCCTTGGATACCTCTATCTCTCAGCAGCCGCAAGGCAAGCTAATCCCGACATAGGACTCGAGATTCTAGACCTTAATCTGGAGATGTTCCGCAGGTCTCGGCTTGGTATCTTGGAAGATGTTCATGAATTCTGGAAAGAACCTATCTCCGAGGCCATCGCCAGGTCCGGCGATGTCCATGTTTGCGTGGGGAATAACTGGTCTATCGTCACGCCGATTTTTCTTGAAATAACGGGGTTCATAAAAGCAAACTTCAAGAACGTCACCCTACTCACAGGCGGGGTTGAGACCACTCAAAGTTACAAGGGAGTGGTCGAAGATGACCACTGCCACGTCGCCTTCCGGTACGACGCAGAAGACGCATTTCGCAGTTTCCTGGAGTCCTGCCAAGGGACTGGGCCACAAACACCGCCGGACGGTATAGCGTTCAAATTCAACGATACTTTCTATGAAACGCCGCCCGCATCGGAAGCCTCCAAAGAATTCTTGGACATTCGCCCTTACTACCAACTGCTAAACCTGGAAGACTATCATGAATTCGGCAGCCTAAACCCCTATTCACGCTATTTGGGCAAAGACCAGACTTACGCCACGGTCTTGAGCACCCGCGGATGCCGGGCCAACTGCACGTTCTGTGGAGTGCTTGCCTTTTATCCAGGCGCGCTGAGGGCTAGGACTCCGAGAAGCGTGGTCGACGAGATAAAGTTCCTGGTTCAAGAAAAAGGCGTCAAAACGATTGATTGGCTGGATGACGACCTGATATTCAGCAAGAAACAATCCGTGGAATTGTTCAGGTTGATGGCGGAGGAGCTCCCGGACGACTTCGCCTGGACAGCGACCAACGGAATAACTGGATGCGCCGTGACCGAAGAGATCATGTATTGGATGGTCCAGTCAGGATGCAAGGCCTTTAGGGTCGGGGTTGAGTCGGGCAACGAAGCCATGCTGCGCAAGATCAGAAAACCGGCCACCAAAGACGGACTGAGAAAGGCCGGAGCGATCTTCAACAAATACCCTGAGGTCTTTGTCAACGGAAATTACATCCTTGGGTTCCCTGAAGAGACATTTGGGGAAATCATGGATACTTTCGATTTCGCTAATGAGCTCTCATGGGACTGGGCGGCTTTCTCTATCTGCATGCCCGCCCAGGGAACCCCAGTCTTCGACGCATTCCAGGCCCTGGGCGACGACCGTTGCGAAAAAGGCCGTCTACAGGGCCCCATACCGGCCAGACTCTC
>CAYMZL010000132.1:0-5234 GCA_964394825.1 uncultured Dehalococcoidia bacterium
CGGTGATCTCCGCTGAACCGTCTATGACCACGATGTTGCGGCCACGGCTCTGCTTTAGGCCGATGTTCTTGCTGGCGGCGTCGCCGATTACGTGGTCGCAGTGGACCACTCGAAGCGCCGGATATTGACCCTGCATCTGCTCGAGGAACTCTCCGGTGCCGTCGGTGGAGCCGTTGTCGATGACGATGGCCTCCACCGAGTGGCCGCCGCAGTGTTGCAGCATTCCTTCCACACAGCGCTTGACGTCGCTGGGGTACCCGTAGGTGTTCAGTATGAACGTGAAGTCCAACTCGGAGGGCTGGTCCAAATAAGACTCCACCTCCCGGGATGACGACACCGAGGCCCACTTCTCCTGCCGCAGTTCCAGGGGTGTCTTGGGCCGGGCCCGCGTGCCGCCCAGTGTGTCTTCGACCACATATCCATCCGAGGCAAGCTTGCCTCTCAGGGAATCCGCGGTGGCGAAATCGGACTTTTCCCGGTGTCCGCCCCGGACCTTGAGTGCGGTGGTGACAGCGTCGGCCACGGCGTTTTCGGCGGGCGCCTTGTTCAGGTCCAGGCCGAACATCTCGTCAAACTCCAGCAGCAGGTCCATCTTGGCGCGGCCCGGCAGTTCCGACCGGACCATCTCCCAGGTCAGGGCCAGAGCGCCCGGAAGGTCCAGGTCTGTTTCGACGGTATCCCAGAACCGCCGGCGGTATTCCTCAGTCTCCGCGGCGCATCCATCGGCTTCCGGCTCTTGACTCCAGAGCCAAACCCGCTGCCGCAGGCCGGTCAGGGCCTTTTCCGCGGCTTTCAGCGACGTGAAGGTGAAGTTCATGCGGTGGCGGTACAGGATGGTCATGCACAGGTACCGGAAAGATAGGGGCGAGAATCCACGCTCGATCAGCTCATCGATGAGGAAAACATTGCCGGCGGATTTGGCCATCTTGGCGCCGTCGGCCAACAGGTGCTGGGCGTGGACCCAGTAGTTAACGTGTTGATGGCCGAAGGCGGCCTCGCTCTGGGCGATCTCGTCTTCGTGGTGGGGGAATACGTTGTCGACGCCCCCGGTGTGTATATCGAAACTTTCCCCCAGGTACTTGGAGGCCATGGCCGAACATTCGATGTGCCAGCCGGGGAATCCAGGGCCCCAGGGGCTGTCCCATTTCAGGTCGCGGCCCGGCTCGGCGGCCTTCCAGAGGGTGAAGTCCCGGGGGTCGCGCTTCAGCGGGTCGGCCTCGGAGCGCACGCCTTCCAAAAGGTCGCCGCCGACGTTGCGGGAGAGCTTGCCGTAGCCGTCGAAGGCGGGGACGTCGAAGTACAGGTTGCCGCCCTTCTCGTAGGCATGACCGTTGGCCAGCAGGGTCTCGACGATGGAGATCATCTCGGGGATGTGGTCACTGGCCCAGGGGAACACCGTAGCATCCATGATGTTGAGGCGGGCTTCATCCCGGTGGAACCGCTCGGCGTACATGTTGGCGATTTCCTGGACCGTCTTGCCTTCGGCCAGGGCCGCCAAGATCATCTTGTCGCCGCCGGTCTCGAGCAATTCCTGGCGCATGTGGCCGACGTCGGTGATGTTCTTTATGTGCCGTACCTGCAGGCCGCTGTGGATCAGCGAACGGCGCACCCAGTCGGCCATGAGGTAGGTGCGCAAGTTTCCGATATGGGCGTCGCGGTACACAGTGGGACCGCAGGTGTACATCTGGATGGTCCCCGGCGTGGCCGGGCGGATTTCTTCCACCCGTTTTGCCAGGGTGTTGTAGATGCGGAGCAAAGGGACCTCTTCTACCTGAGGTTACACGCCTCGATATACGTATCGGGGCGCTGGGCCAGTTTAGCACGTTCCAGGGGCGTCTGCCATCCGGGATCCGGCCCGGCCAAGAGCCACATATTTTTAGTGGCCAATCAGAGGGTCTATCTAATGGGATACCACGGCCGGCTTCACGTCTGAGAAAATACTGAGCTTGAACCAACCGGGGAAGGCCTTTACGTGGGTGGAGAGGCCGTCGAATTCGATCAGGCCGTCATTCACGCAATCCGCCAGGGACGCCATTCCCATCCAAACCTTGTGGATGGCGACGGTGTCCGCGCTCACGAACAGGTCCACCTCCAATCCCGGGTGCTGGTAACAAGCCGAGGGCTCGGGGCGCTCCAATATCAACCAGTAGGTCCCTTTGGCAGTGCCGTGGAAGTCGATCTGAACCACCACCCTTTCCTTCGGCAGGAGCTCGATATTCACTCTCCGGTGCATATCCCACACCAACAATGCGGGGTCCGTATCCTCGTGTCCTATGCTGTGGTTGACCCACTTCTGGCCCCAGTCACCAAGCCCCTTCACCACCTCAAAGAGGTCGGCGCCAGCCTCCGTCAGGTGGTACTCTGCCCGTTTGTTGTCTCCCACGGTCTTCCGCGTGAGCAGCCCCGCGTTCTCAAGGGTCCTTAGGCGCTGCGTCAAGAGCGAACGGGGTATGCGGGACAACCCAATCTCCAGCTCACTGAATCTCCGGCTGCCCATCAACAACTCCCGGAGTATCAACGGTGTCCATCGCTGGGCGAAGATCTCCGCTGCCTTGGCGACTGGGCAGAACTGACCGTAGGTCTTCATCTCTTGGCCCCCGATTTGCTTCAGAATTTGGACTTTTACACGATAATGGATTGGCAACGAAGAATCAGTCCATAATTTGGAGTAACAACATACCACATCCGGTGGAGCGCCGAAGGGAATTCAAATCTCGAAAGTGAAACAACTAACGGGGCAGAGGAAGCCTTGGCTCTATTTCTCCTGTTCTCTGTTTGGGGCGAACACGAAGAGGATTATCAGGATCAACACCGTGCCGGTGGCCGACGCGATGTACATCCCGGACCCCACCGCCATGCCGATGGCCGCCACGGCCCAGATGGTAGCGGCGGTGGTCAGCCCAGAGACGGTTACGCCGCTGCGCAAGATGGTGCCCGCGCCCAGGAACCCCACTCCGGTGACTATCTGGGCGGCAACCCGGGACTGGTCCGCAGTATCGAACCCGAAAGTGGATATGATGGTGAATAGCGCGGAGCCCAACGCCACCAAGGAAAGCGTCCGCAGCCCCGCCGGTTTATCGGCGCTCCGGCGCTCGTAACCCACCGCGGCGCCGAACACGCCGGCCAACACCAGCCTGACCGCTATCTCAATCTCCTCGGCAACCGTTAGCGCGAAGATATCGTCCAAAGGCTATCCCTCTACGCTTGGTGCTGGACCACCGCTCCGGACAACTTGAGGGCTTCGATCTGCTCCCCCGTGTAACCGGCCTTGCTGAGGATCTGGCCGGTCTCGGCGCCCAAGACGGGAGTGGGCCGGCCGACCCGCATGGGAGTCTCGGAGAGTTTGGCCACGGCGCCTAGGTGGTCGGCATTGCCCATGCCCGGATGGTCCCGTCCCACGATGAGGCCGGCCTTCCGGACGTCGGCGTCGTCCCGGAAATCCTCCACCGTCCGGTTGGCGATCACGCTGACCCCGGTGGGGTTTATCAGCTTCTCCCACTCAGCCCTTGGCTTTCCGGCCAGGATTTCCGTCAGAGATTGGGTCAGGGCGTCGTCGCCGCCATCCGAAGCCAGTCCGGCGAACTCGGCTAGTTTTGCCAACCGGGCCCAGGCCCCGTCGCCGGGACAGTGGAAGAACAACCAGCCGTCGGAGGCGCGGTAAAGGCGGGACTTGGCGGAGAACCCGCGGACGCCCAGACCCTCGGGTTCGTCTCTCTGGTAGCCTTTGAAGTCCAGGAAATAGGGCGACTGGAGCAGGCCTGCGGTCAATGCCAGCCCGCTGTCCACCGATTGTCCTTTGCCGGTGCGGTTGCGCTCGTGGAGGGCCAGGGCCACCGCATAGGCGCCCATCAACCCGGTGCCGTAGTCGTTCATGGGATAGGGCAGCAGTTTTGGGGCCGAATCACGGCCGCCCCGCCGTACCTGCATGCCGCTGGTGGCCTGGGCCAACTGCTCCCAGCCGGGGCGCTCGCTCCACGGTCCGTCGTAGCCGAAGGCGTTCAATGACGCGTAGACGATGTCCGGTTTGCGTTTGCTGACCTCTTGGAAGCTGATGCCCAACCGTTCCAGGCTGCTCTTACGGTTGTTCTCCACAACCACGTCGGCCGTCTCTAGAAGCTTGTAGAAGACCTCCAGGCCCTCTTTGGTTTTGAGGTTGATCTGGATGCTGCGCTTGCCCCGGTTCACGTCGATGTTTCCCGACATGTCGTAGGGACGGGAGGGGTCGTCGATCTTGATGACGTCGGCGCCGAACTCGGCCAGGGTCCTCCCGCAGGTGGGCCCGGCCAAGACGATGCACAGGTCCAGCACCCGGACGCCCTCAAGGGCGCTCATGATGTTTTCGTTGTTGCCCTTAGGAGCGGCGGGTGCCGTCGAGCCGTTATTCAGCTCGGCCAAAATCTCCGAGTTGTGCTCTCCCAACTTGGGGGCGCGCCCCTGGACCGCTCCGGGCGTGCCGCGCAGGCGCACCTGGACACCCGGCTGCTTCATCCGCCCGTATCGAGCGTCGTCAATCTCGATGACCATCTTGCCGGCGATGGCATGCTCGTGCACCAGCCATTCTTCGATGGTCTTGCAGGTGGTGCCGGCCCCTTTGGCCTCGCCGATGGCGTCCTCCCATTCTTTGGCGGTCCGCTCCAGGAACATCTTCTCGAACCGGTCCTTCCACATGGCCACGGTCTCCGGTGCAACCTCCGCACCGTAGAGGTCCTCCAGGTCTTCGATCCACTCGGGACGTCCAGCGGCGGTCATTAACTGGCTGGCGAAACGCTGGTACATGCCGTGGGACTGGATGTAGCGGCCGTCGGCGCACTTGTACTGGTGGGACATGACATTTCGGGGCAGGTCGAACAGGTCGGGCGGGCTGATGTCATAGAGCTTGACCAGGTGGCGGCCGATGGCCGAGAACATGGCGCTGTGCATGGGCACTTCGATGCGCTGGCCCTTGCCGGTCCGGTCCCGGGCCAGCAGGGCCATGGCCACCGACACCGAGGCCACGATGGCGGCGAAGGTGCTGGCCGTAGGCAGCGGCAGGAATAATGGCTCATCCATACCGTCGATATGCTGGTAGGTGCCGGTGGAGGCGGACACGATGCTCTCCCAACCGCGTTCGTTGCGGTGGGGGCTGTCTTCGCCGAAGCCGGGGATGGAGCAATAGAGCAACCCGGGGTTTTCTTTGGACAGGGCGCCGTAGCCGATGCCGAGACGGTCGGCCACTCCCGGCCGGTAATTCTCGA
>CAYMZL010000132.1:5244-6535 GCA_964394825.1 uncultured Dehalococcoidia bacterium
CACCACGTCGGCCTTCTTGGCCAGGCCTGCCGCTGCGGCCTGGCCCTCGGAAGTTTTCAGGTCCAAAACCACCGAGCGCTTGCCCCGGTTCCAGGTGGCGAAGGCCGCCTCGCTCCGGGCGGGGTCGCCGCCGGGACGTTCAACCTTGATCACGTCGGCTCCCTGGTCGCCCAGCAACATCCCCAACATCGGTCCGGGGATGTACTGGCCGAATTCCAGGACCTTTACGCCCCGCAGTGCGCCTTGCGCCTGGGTCTGCTCGGTGGTCGTCATAGCAATAAGCCCTCAAACTCTTTGAATCTACTGAAAAATATTTGCCCTGGGCGTGGGGAATCGTAGCAACGGGCCGTCAGACCGTCAACCGGGAGCCAGGATGGTTCTATCACACCGGCCGATGTTCGATCTCGACCGCCCGTCCGGTCTGGGCCGACCGGATCACCGCCGAGTTTATCTCCGTTGACCTCAGGCCGTCGACGCCGGTGGCCGCGGGCTCCCGGTCTTCTGTTATTGCAGAGTGGAAATCAGCCAGCTCGGCCACGAAGTTGGCCAGGTAATCGTACTCCCAACTCTCCGTCTGGTTGACCGTCTCGCTGACCACCTCCACCGCGCCCATGCGCGCCTCCCAGAGTGTGGCCCGTCCCGTGATGCGTCCGTCGGTGCCGTAGACGGTGAAGTCGTTCAGCGTGTCGGGCAGCATCCTGCCGCAGCTAATGTTGGCGATGGTCCCGTCCTCAAGGCGCAGGGCCGTGCTGGCGATGTGCTCCAGCGGCTGGGATTTGGTCTGGCCGTCGGTCATGGCCACGGCCTCCGTGATCTCCTGCCCCATGATGAACCGCACCAGGTCGAATACGTGGACGCCCAGACCCATGATCACCGAGCCTCCGCCCATGGCCTCGGGGTCTTCCCACCAACCGCGTAGCCCGGAGCGGGGCCGGTGCTCCGATTCCCCCCGCTCCCCGCGTCCCCAGTGGCCCTGGACCAGCCGGACGCGGCCCAACTTGCCCTGGGACACCAGGTCCCGGGCCAGCAGGTGGGCCGGGTGGAAGCGCAGTTCAAAGCCCAGCCCCAACTTCACGCCGTTGGCCTGGCAAGCCTCGACCATGGTCAGCGCATCGTCCACCGAGGTCGCCATCGGTTTTTCCGAAAGCACGTGCTTTCCCGCCTTGGCGGCCTGCACCGTGTGGCCCGCGTGCAGGGCGTTGGGCGACGCCACGAAAACGGCGTCGATGCGCGAATCGGTCAGCAGGTCGTCGATGTTGGAATACCCAACCCTCGCCCCGTGGTTCTCGGC
>CAYMZL010000133.1:0-6510 GCA_964394825.1 uncultured Dehalococcoidia bacterium
CCAAGACCAGCCAATTTGTATGTTTAGTAATTTAATGCTCACAACGCGAATTCTCGCCCCCTTTTGTCCGTCCTCGAATAACACGCAATGGCCGAGTGGGAAATCATAATTTCCCCCGCGCCGTCCCTCCCCCCTGCCCTTGTCCCTCCCCGCCTGCCGCCCCAACCGGTCCACTGGCGAGAACTCCCGGTGGCCGGTGGCCGCCCTGATCGTCTGGTCTGGCGTCTTATTGCTGATCGCCGCCATGATGTAGGAGTGGCGGAACTGATGGGCGTGAATCGGCGGAATCCCGGCCTCTGAATAATAAACAGCCGCCCTGGGAGGAACTACCCGCCAATGGCGGTCGGCAAAAATTTGGGGCCATTTGGGGGCCATTCCGAAAAATTAGAAAGCCCGGATTTAGGTAATCCGGGCTTTTTCGTGCCTAAGTGTTGGTGACCCGCCTCGGGGTCGAACCGAGAACCTACTGATTAAGAGTCAGTTGCTCTGCCATTGAGCTAGCGGGCCGTTGTTGTCAAACGGAGGAAATCCCGCCTACAACCTATCAACAATCCTGGGACACTGTCAATTTGCCTGAGATGCTCTTTGATTCTCTGGGAGACCATTGATCTGAAAGAAGCCTCTATATCCCGTGATCGAGCCGCTCGATAAGGTGCACCGGAAGGTCCACCGCCCTCATCTTCTCCTGGGTCTTGGCGATGTCGTAGGTCACGCGGTGGCGCTCGATAACGATGTCCACCGTATCGTAGGTGGCGTAGCTGGGCCGGGGATCACGGTCTCTTGGCTGTCCGACGCCCCCAGGATTTATGATCTGGCGTTGATCACCGAGCGCCACCGGCTCACCCTCGGGAAACTCGGTGAACTCCGGGTCTCCATCTACTTCGTGGCAGACAAAGGGAATGTGCGAATGACCCACGAAACAATATCTGGTCTCCAAGAGAGCCAACGTGCCCGCAGCCGAATCACGGTCCAATAGGTACTCCACCACCGGGTCACGCAGGCTACCATGCACCAGCGTGAACGGCTCCTGAACCGAGACCATGGGCAAGGAGGTCAAGAAATCGCGTTGCCCGGCGTCAAGCTGCTTGGCGGTCCAATTGGCGGCCGTCTTGGCGGCGTCGTTGAAATCGGAGGCATCGACAAGGCCCACTGCGGCACAGTCGTGGTTGCCGGCCACCGTCACCAATTCGAATTCCCTTATGCGGTCGATACAGGCGCCCGGGTCGGGGCCGTAACCGACCGTATCTCCCAGACACCAGATCACGTCGAACCCACCTCGCACCTGGGCGTCGGCCAAAACGGCCTCCAAGGCCTCCAGGTTGGCGTGGATGTCGGATAAGATCAACGCCCGCATGATCTGAGGAATTCCTCGAACATCCCGATGCCATCGGGACCGTGGCGCGAAATCCGGTAATATGACGTGGTGATTATAACCGTTCGGCGGTGGATAGCGCCAAGCCCATATTGGTTCGTATATCTTAGGCCCGTTGGAAGAAGGAAAACCGCATGACAGACGCGAGACCCGTAGTCAGGGTGATCGGCACCGGCGGAAGTATCGCCGGAGTCGGGCCCGACCGCATGGACTTCATCCTATATCCGGAGATCGGCGACCACATCACCATTCAGCAGTCCTTAGACCGGGTGCCAGAGATTCGGGACATCGCCGAAGTTAGGTCTGAAGACCTGGTCAGCGTGGGCAGCACCGCCATCGGCGCGGCTGAGTGGTTGGGGTTGAACCGGCGAATCAACGAGATCTTTCGGGAAGAGACCGACGTGGCGGGCGTGGCCGTTACCCACGGCACCGCCACCCTGGAGGAGACCGCCTACTTCCTGCACCTGACCGTGAAGTCGTCCAAACCGGTGGTGATCACCGGGGCCATGCGTCCGCCCACGGCCCTGAGCACCGATGCCGACCTGAATCTGCTGGACGCCGTGCGTACCGCCGCCTGTCCCGATGCCGCCGGCCTGGGCGTGCTGACGGTGCTGAACAACGAGATCCAGTGCGGCCGGGATGTAACCAAGGCCAGCACCTTCCGGGTGGAGACCTTTCGGCCCAACGAATTGGGGTTCTTGGGATACGCCGATTCCGACGGGAAGGTGGTGTTCTACCGGGCGCCCCTTCGCCGCCATACCGTAGACACCCCGTTCCTGGTGGACGCCTTGACCGGCCTGCCCAGAGTGGACATCGTCTACTCCTACGCCGGGGCCGACGGGCTGCTGGTCGATGCGGTGCGCAACAACCGCTCCGACGGCTTGGTGTTGGCCGGTTTCGGCGGTGGGACCTTCCCTCCGGCGGTGATCGACGCCGCGGTCGGATTGGTGGACGACGGCGTACCAGTGGTATTGGCTACCCGCTCCACCGCCGGGCGGGTGGTCATCACCCCAAAGAAGGAACAACAGGGGTTCCTGGTCTCGGACAATCTGCTGCCGCAGAAAGCGCGGATCCTCCTGATGCTGGGTCTGACCGTAACCAAGGACCGCCAGGAACTGCAACAGCTTTTCTACGACTACTAGGCGCATCACTGGACGCCATGGCCCGAAACCGGATATCCCAGTCTGCCGCACGCTTCTAAGGGTATGGCCTCCCGTGTATACTGCCCTTCGTGTGCATTGGTCTGATCACACTTTCATGGCATCAAATCAGGGGGATCGAGAACCATTGGCTGAAGCTGTAGACCCTCGGACGGTCGCCGGCCCCGAATACCAACGCACCAAAAACTCAGTGATGGCAACCAGCGTGATCGGCGCCCACGCGTTGGAGCACATGTACGGCCGCGCTTTTTTGGTGCTGATCCCCCAGATCTACATCACCCTGGGGCTGGCGCCGATCCAGGCGGGGCTGCTGGACGCGGTACGGCAGCTATCCGGCGGCGCAACGAGCATGTCCGGTGGGTTCTTCGTCGACATGTTCCAACACCGGCGGGCCCATATCCTCGCCTTCAGCATGGGCCTCATCGCCGTCGGTTATTTCCTGGTGTCCATCGCTCCCACCTTCGGACTGGTCCTTGCTGCCTTGGCGTTGGCTTCGGCGGGATCGGCCCTGTGGCACCCGCCGGCCCTGGGACTGCTGGCCCAGCGGTTCCCCAAACAGCGCGGTCTGTTCATATCGTTGCACCGTTCCACGGGAAACGTCGGCGACTGGCTGGGGCCGTTGATCGTGGGAGTGCTGTTGGCGGTCGTGGGCTGGCGGTGGATCGTGGGCGGCGGCACTCCCGTGCTCCTCGTCTTCGCCGTGGTGATATTCGTCGTGCTGCGCAACGTGGGCGGCCCCAAGATCGAAGGCGTCGATTACCGGGCCAAGTTCCGGACGCAGATGCGCGACATGCGGGAGTCCTTCCGCGGCACTGGCATGTGGTGGATATTCACGGTCTCAGCCGTGCGCGGCATGGGCGACAGGTCTCTGCTGTGGGTGATTCCGCTTTATCTATCGAACCAATTGGGCATGAGCAATTTCTGGGTCGGGTTCCACGTGGCCCTGCTGGCCGCGCCGGGAATCTTTGCCGGGCCATTGTTCGGGGCCCTATCGGACCGAATCGGCAGAAAGCCGATAATCATGTTCATCATGGCCACCGCCGTCATCTTCCCGGTGACCATGGCCCTGGGCGGAGACGGGCCTGGAATGACCATCTCGGTGCTGATGTTCGGACTGTTCTTGTTCTCGGTCAACTCCCTCACCCAGGCGGCGGCCATCGACGTGGCCTCGGGCAAGGGCCTGGAGGGAACGTTCATCGGACTCATGTGGGGCAGCAACGCCTTCTTCGGCGCCATGGCGTCGATTCTCGCCGGAGTCTTGGTGGAGTACGTCGGGTGGCACGCCGCGTTCTTCTTCGCCTCCGGACTGTTCTTCCTAGGCTTCTTGTGCGCCCTGGCTCTGCCGGGCAAATTTGTGAAGCGAGAACCGCAGCTCGCCTAGCTATCTGACTCCAGGGCCTTTTGGTACTGCTCCGGCGTGTTCAGGTCCCAAAGCACCGTTGGGTCATCAAGCTCAAACCTTTCCGTGGCCTCCGCATGCCGGCGCACCACCGCTTTCAGACCTTGCGATTCCTCTTCGATCTCCGCCAGTTCCGGCAGCAACTCAGCCGCGATGAGGATGGGATGGCCGCCCTTGCCGCCGTGGGTGGGGATGGTGATCCGGTAAGACGATTCCAGATGGCGTTCCAGCAAGGTCCGGACCGTATCCGCGCTCCGGGGCTGGTCCACGTTCAGCAGGAGGACGTCCGAGACCTGCTGCATGACCAGCGCCGCGACGCCGGCCTTAAGCGAGGTGGTCTTGCCCTGTCGGTAATCGGGATTGAGCGCCCACGACGCGCCGTCTACGGCTTCGACGATCGGCTTTATGCGGTCCGCGTCATGTCCCAAGACCACCACGACCTGCTGCACGCCGGCGTCCAGTAGGGAACGTAGCTGGTACTCGAGTAGGGTGGTATTCCGCCAGGGGAGCAGGGCCTTCAGCCGGCCCATCCGGCTGGACTCGCCGGCGGCAAGTAGTATCGCCCAAACTACGGGCATGGGGCCCGGACCTAGACTTCGACCGTGCGTTCGGCGATATTTGCCGCCCGGTCGACGTACCATTCGCCCATCTGCATCCGCCCGCCGTCCCCGCCGCGCCGCACCATGATGATCTCGGACATGATGCTGACGGCCAATTCCGCGGGTTCGAGGGCACCGATATTCAGGCCCACCGGGGCGGAAACCTCTTTGATGCGCTCCAGGGGCACGCCCTGTTGGAGCAGGCGCCGGTAGATCATGATCGTCTTGCGGCGGCTGCCCAGCAACCCGATGTACCGGGCGCGGGTGCTGAGCGCCGATTCCAAAGCCATATCATCGTAGCGGTG
This sequence comes from uncultured Dehalococcoidia bacterium, assembly GCA_964394825.1. GTDB lineage: Bacteria > Chloroflexota > Dehalococcoidia > Lucifugimonadales > UBA3495 > UBA9611. The sequence continues at coordinate 4,836 of CAYMZL010000133.1, forward strand.
GCCGCGGGTCGCCACCACCACGAAGCTGTTCACATTCAGGTCCAGGTGCTGCGCCCACTTATCGTAGGGCGCGACCACCGTTTTGTCCGCGTAGGGGAACCGCTCTTCGTTGGAGAACTCGGGCCGGTCGTCAACCAGATAAACCCGGTAGCCCAACGAATGGGCCAGGTCGGCGGTGGCCTTGCCCACGTGTCCGCCGCCCACCATCACCAAAGTTGGGGGCGTCGTGAACCCTTCAACGAATACCTCAGTGCCGTCGGCGATGCTGAATGACTCGTTGCTGCCCAGGTCGGCCACTCTTTGGGCAATCTCGATGGCCTGGGTGTCCAACTGAGCGTTGCCCAGGGTGCCGGAAACGGAACCGTCCACCCGCAACAGCAGTTTTGAGCCAAGGGTTGGCCCGCCCTCTTTGGCGTTCACCACGGTGGCCAGGCTGACCGGTTGGCCGCCGTCGTAGGCATCGACGATCTCGTTGCCGATGGACACGAAATCTTCGGTCTCCCGCAGCGGTTCCAGGTAGAAGTACATGGTGCCGCCGCAGACCAGGCCGTCGCGGGCGGCGATGTCTTCGTTGAGATAGTAGTCCTTGAACTCGGGGCCGCCGTTCTGCCGCAGTATCTCCTTGGCCGCGAACCAGATGTCGCCCTCGACGCAACCTCCGCCCAAGGTGCCAACTCCGCTGCCGTCTTGCCGAACGAGCAGCATGGCGCCGGCCTTCTGCGGCGTGGAGCCCTTGGTCCGCACCACGGTGGCCAGAACACAGGGTTGACCGTCCCTTAGATCGTCAACCGCCCCTTGTATTACTTCTCTCATCTGATCCTTTCGTTCCCCAGATTCCCTGGATTTTCACCGGTACGCAGCCCTGCCGGCCTACCATACCGCCTGGAATCCTAAAATCGCGTCCGAATTTCTAGTTGAATCCCTGTTTGATAGTTTATCAAAATTGCACGTGTGGGAGCAAACGATAACAGGCGTCGATACGCTCAAAACCAGCCCAACAACGACACTGAAACCCTGTTACTACAGGCACAATTCAGTTACAATGTTATGTCATATGGCAATCGTGGCTATTACATCTTCCGGCGCCAAGAACGCACGCCGATACGTTGCAGTGATGGAGTCCGCAGGGGCGGTTGCGCGGGTCTTGATGCCGGATAATCACGCCGGCGTAGGCACGGAAGAGTTGATGCAAAACGCCGGCGGTCTCCTCCTCACCGGCGGCCCGGACATCGATCCCACCCTGTATGGAGAGGAACCCGACCCAGAGGCCGGTCTGGAGCTTCGCCGGCCCTTGGACGACTTGGAACTGCGCATCCTGGAATACGCTTTGGACCGGGACATGCCGGTGCTGGCCATCTGCCGGGGCATGCAGTTGTTGAACGTAGCCTTCGGCGGCAAGCTGATACAGGACCTGCCGGACCACAAGTCCCAGAAGATAGACGGGCAGTGGGAGTCCGCCTATCACCAGATATATATCGCGCCGGGCGCCAAGGCCGCGGCCGTGATTGGAATGGCAGGCTTCTTCAAGGTGAACAGCCTGCATCACCAGGGCCTTAAGGAAGCGCAACGGGCGCCGCGTCTAATGACCACGGCATACGAGGTGGAGGATGGGTTGATAGAGGGGTTGGAGAGCCCGGAGCATAACTGGGTGATTGGGTTGCAGTGTCACCCGGAG
>CAYMZL010000134.1:0-6496 GCA_964394825.1 uncultured Dehalococcoidia bacterium
GTTCGGTCGTTCTCCAGTCGATGAAGCGCCCCTTAAATCGAGCCCAGAAGCGCTTCTCTCATTGTAAAAACCCTGTTCCGATACCTGCAGGCCGGGAACCGTCAGCCGGTCCCAAGCCAGCGCCGTTACGCTGCGATCTTCTTACTGGAAGAAGACCTGGCCTTCCCGCCAGATGACCGGTCCGAAGATTGAGCATCGGTATTGGCGGGAACCGAGTCCGGCTGAGAAGAGCTCTCCTCCGTCTCGCCGGAGGCCGCGTTTTCCAGCGTCTTCGCCGCAATGGCCGAGGCTCCGTCAGCCTGGTTAGCGATGAGTGCTGCCGGGGCCTCCTTCCCAGATTCTTCCACGGCCGGCAGCAGATTATTGCAGATTTCCAAGACCGCGCTTCGGATTCCTTCGGCGACGTTCTGGGTCGTCTGTCTGATCATGAACTCAGCTTTCAGCCTGGCATCGGATTCGGCGCTTTCCGCGCGGGTCTGGGAAGTTTTGATGATGACCAGCGCTTCCTGCCGGGCCCTACCCAGGATCTCCTGACTTTCGGTCTGGGCTTTGTCCAAACCCTCTTCACTTTCCGATCGAGCCTTGCTCAACATCTTTTCGCTTTCTGATTGAGCCTTGCTCAACATCTTTTCGCTTTCGGATCGAGCCTGTTTCAACGTCTTTTCGCTCTCCGCGAGGGCTTCGGCAGCGGCCTCCTTGAGGAGGGTTTCGCTCTGGACTTGGGCGGACTCGATGGTCTGCCGAGCTTCCGATTTAGCTTTGTCGGTAGATTCGGCTAGAATTTTGGCGCCCTCGGCTTCGCTCTCTTGCCTGGCATGGTCGGTGATCTCTTGCGCCAACGCTTCGGCCTGGAGAACGGTCCGTTCGGCGAGCTTAAGCAACAATGACTGCTTGTCTCCTTCTTTCGGAGTCGCCTCTGGCTGTTGGCCGGCTTCGACTCCTTGCGACCCTTGACTGTTTTCTACCATCTGAGTTTTACTCCCTCGCCAAATCGTTGGCCGAGACCGAACTTGTGTGACCGAAAAGTTATGTTAAGTTCTGTCCGCGTTGAATACCGTCACAATTCCTACGATTTTAATGCGAATTACCCCACGTGTCAAACCCGATGTGTTAGACGAGAGAATATTTCACCCCTCGATAGTACAGGAAAATGTCACACCCTGAGAAGAGAGACAGTTTCGTTTGACGTAAAGGAACGGCAACTGTCGATGGTGCTCAGACAGATACAATGAGGGGGGTTGACTGGTCAAGAGATCGGACTGAGAGGGTCAACCCTCTTGGAGATTTCCGAGTTTGCCAAAGTATTCGGGGTCGGCTAGCATAGCATGTTGTTTGGTTTTGGTATCTAAATTTGAAGGCGTTGGGAAGGGCGAGAGAGATCATTAGTGCGTATCTATAATTTTGCTGCGGGGCCCGCCACATTGCCCGCGCCGGTGCTTCAAGAAGCCCAGAGGCATCTGGTCTCGATTCCCGGTGTGGGGATGTCTTTGCTGGAAATGAGTCATCGGTCAAAACCGGTCCAGGGGATGATCGAGAGTGCGGAAGAAGATATCCGCAAGCTGGCCGGAATACCGGACAACTATCATATCTTGTTTCTCCAGGGCGGCGCTTCGCTGCAATTCTCCATGGTGCCCATGAACCTGTTGACCCCGAACGGCAAGGCCGATCACATAGTCACCGGCAATTTCGCCAGCCTGGCGCTGCAAGACGCGCAAAAGATCGGTGACATACGGGTAGCGGGTACCACCGAGGACCGGAACTTCGACCGCGTCCCCAATCAAGACGAATTGGAGCTCGACCCCGAGGCCGATTACGTGCATTTCACCGGTAACAACACCATCTACGGGACCGAATGGCCCGCGGAGCCGGACGTAGGAGGCGTTCCTCTGGTGGCGGACCTCTCGTCCAATATCTTCAGTAAGCCGATCGATGTCACAAGATACGGCCTGATCTACGCCGGCGCCCAGAAAAATCTGGGGGCGGCAGGGGTCACGCTGGTGATGATTCGAGACGACTTGCTATCCCGCAGCCCTGAAAGTCTTCCTGCGATGCTCAATTACAACACCCACTGCAAGGGACATTCAGCCTACAACACGCCGCCGGTATTCTCGATCTACATCCTGGGGTTGGTGGTCAAATGGCTTGCTGAACAGGGCGGCCTGGAACACATGGAACGGCTGAATGAGGATAAGGCCAGGTTGCTATATGACGAACTTGACTCGTCCGAGTTCTACCGTGGTCACGCCCTGCCCGGGAATAGGTCCCGTATGAATGTGACTTTCCGCCTGCCCAACCCTGAGTTGGAGACCCGATTCGCCAACGAGTCGACCGCGGAAGGGCTGGTTGAACTCAAGGGCCACCGCTCGGTGGGTGGCATCCGGGCTTCGATCTACAACGCCTTTCCGAGAGAGGGCGTGGAGGCCTTGGTCTCGTTCATGAAAGAATTTGAGCGGACCCACGGCTAAGGTTCGGATCTCCGCATTCGAGCAGTAGATTCCACCGCGCCAAGGGCAGTGGGGGAACCTGGACCAAACCAAATCGGAGCCAAGAATGACGACCGTAACGCTGGCATCTGGAGCATCCGTGGAAATCGACGAAGTGCTGTACGCGTTCGTCGGAGACGAGGTTGTTCCGGCTACGGGCAGGACCGTCGAAGAGGTGTTCCGCATACTTGGCGAACTGGTACTGCAATTCGATCCCAAGAACCGGGAGCTTCTGGCCAAGCGCGCTGACCGGCAATCGAAGGTCGACGAATATTACCTCGAAAAGCGAAAAACGGGTTGGGAGCCCACTGCGGAGTCGGCGGCCAAAGACGCAGCGGAGCTTGGGCAGTTTCTGGTGGACGAGGGCTACCTGGCACCGGAAACCTCACCGGAGACCACCGGCGGATTTAGCATGACGACTCCGCAGCTCGACCTCGAAATGTCCCAAAGCGGTCCCGAGCTTGTTACTCCGGTCAACAACGCCAGCATGGCGGTCGGTGGCGCCAATGCCAGATGGGGCAGTCTCTATGATGCCTATTTCCTTAGTGACGTAAATCCCGAGATAGACCCCGAGACGAGCCGTATCGAGCGGCTGCAGATGGTGGTGGATAGGACCAATGAATATCTGAATAGCCACCTGGCACAGTGGGAGAACGGCTTGGGATTCAATGATTTTGTGTCTTACTCCGCCCGGCCAAACCCCGGTGGGAGGTACGTACTTCTAGGCCGTACCGCGGACGGCGCCGAAGCCGGATTACAAGACCCCGCCAAGTTCGTTGGATTCAATCAACACGAAGACCAACTAACCGAGTTCTTCTTGGAAGACAATGGCCTGAAGATACGATTCCAACTCTACGAAGGCGGCAAGGTCGATGAGGAGAACGGCCAATTCAAGGACCTCGTTGTGGAGTCGGCTGTTACCACCATAATTGATTTTGAGGACGCGGTGGCCATCGTCGACGCAGAGGACATGGTGCTGGCGCTACGCAACTACCTGGGGCTGATCAGGGGCGACATCCAAGCGTACAGTTCCCGCGGCGCTCTCAAGACCATAAATTCCGACATCGGCTTCATCGATGTTGACGGTGCCGCTCAGACGGTGAAAGGCACCAGCTTGATGTCCGTCCGCAACGTCTCGTTGCACATGTATACGGACATGGTAAAGGTGGACGGACAGCAGATTCCGGAAAGGATCCTTGGGGTCTTGCTGACGACGCTGATCGCCGCCGCCCACGACCATGGTTCGGACGGAGCGCCGGGTTCCAGCCACCTGCCAGTTAGAGGTCCCAACAGCAAGAAAGGGTACGTTTACCAAGTTACCCCCAAACTGCAGACCTCCGAAGAAGTGGCCGAGCAGGTGCGGTTCTTTGAGGCCGTCGAAGATAGGTTGGGTCTGGCCAAGGGCACCATGCTCATCGGCATCATGAACGAAGAGCTTGGTATGACCCTGCAACTCGCGGAATCGCTCCGGGCGGCCCAGAGCCGGACCTTCTTCACCAATACCGGGTTCTTGGACCGGACGGGTTCCCAGATCCGGGTGCAAACGCATGCCGGGCCGGTTGACCTGAGGGACGATCTTACCAAGTCGGTCTTCAATACCAGCTATGAGCTTCACAATGTTGCCGTGAGCCTCCGGGCTGGGGTCCATAACCAGGGGAAGATCGGCAAGGGGATGCAGGTCAGGAACCGGGCCATGGTGGAGATGTTGGAGAGGAAGATAGACCACCCTAAGAGCGGAGGAAACACGGCCTGGGTCCCGGCGCCAAATCCCAGCCATCTTCACTCCATGCATTACCACATGATTGATGTCGACCAGGTCCAGAGGGTCATGGAGGATTCCCCTTCGCCGGATATATCCCGGAGGGACCTTTTGACTTTCCCGGTGTTGGAAATCAAGAAGGTGGCAGAGCCGGAAGCAAAGGAAACTCTCCTATTGAGCTACGCTCATAGCATGGTCGCCTACGTGGAACCCTGGGTACACCGGGGCATCGGGTGCAGCGGGGTGCCCAACTTCAGCCAGGTCGAAGAGATGAAGGACCGGGCCACCGAGAGGATCGACGGAGCGATCATCGCCAACTGGAAATTACACGGCGTGGTTAGTCAGCAGGAAATCGAGGATGCGGTCAAAAAGGCGGCCGGGATCTTGGACCAGCAGAACCTGGGGCAACCCGGGTACGTGCCGATGACGGATACCGAGGAAAAACGGTCCGGCCTGTTGGAGGAACCGGTCATCTCCGCCGTGTTGCAGATCATCGATGACGCTTTGTCCTCTCCCAGCGCCTACGTGGAGCCGGCCCTTTTTAGATACCGTAAAGCGGTGAAAGCCGCTTCCAGGTAGCAGCGGCTGGCCGTTTCGGCGGGCAAAGAGGTGAGGAGCGGTTGGGCTCTGAACGGACATAACCTGGGCGGGGAGAGAAGAATGAGCCCTAGTCAGACGCCATGCGTTCAAGGCCGCGCAGGTCGGTGATGGAGATGCGGCGGTGGGAGGTGGTGAGCAGTCCCATGCGGCGGTAGCTGGTCAGGGCGCGGCTCACGGTCTCCCGGGTTGAGCCCACCAGGCGCGCCAGTTCGTCCTGGCCGATGGGGATCTCGATGGCCCCGTCGGGAGCGGCCCCGCCCAGTTGGTTCTCGGCAAGTCCAAGGAGTTGCTTGGCCACGCGGGTGGGTACGTCCAGAAACGCCAGGTCGCCCATCATCTGATTGGTGTTCCGCAGGCGGTTGGTCAAGATCGCAGTGGTCTGGGCCGCCACCTGGGGATACTCCCCGATGAACTTGATGAAGTCGTCACGCAGCAGGACCAGGGTCTCGATGTCGTCCACCGCGGTGGCGTTGGCGGAGCGGTTTGAGCCGTCCAAGAGGGCCATCTCACCGAAGCAGTCGCCGGGATTCAGCAGGGCTACGTCTTTTTCACGGCCGTCATACGAATCTATGGATATGCGCACGCGCCCTTGGACGATGATGTGCATACGGTCGCCGGGGTCGTCCTGATGGAACACCACCTCGCCCCGTTGGTATTTCCTGGTGCGCATCTTCTCGCCTAAGGGCTGAAGCTGCTCGGGGGTGAGGTTCTCGAAGATGGGAACCCTGACGAGAAATTCGGGGGTTGTCATGCGTTCCATCGGCACCACCGCCACGGGGGAAAAGGCTGTGTTTGAGCAACAATTGTAACATCAAGGCCAGTCTGGACCAATGTCATTACGGAAACGTGATACGCCAGATGTGGATTATTCGGGCAACGCCGCCCTATCCCCGCCTACGGTGGAAGCTCCTGCACCGCTAGCTCCGGCGCGGCTTGACCGCTGCAAACTTCCCCGTGGATACTAGCCGTACGTCATTTGGTGCGGGCCGTCTGCTCTCATGCCCAGGGTCACCCCTTCTTTACCTCCGAACGGAAATCAAGTTCGGTAGGACCAAGGCCGGTGTACAATCTGTTGTGCGGCGAGCACTCCGTTTCGAATAAACCTCGTTGATAGGGCGATTTCGCTGGGAATCCATCCATGGCTTTGACGTCTGCCTTCACGACAATAAATATCTTGGGCTGGGTCGGCGCCAGCCTTACCCGCAAGGTGGGGTTGGGACTGTCGGTCATGGCCGTTTTGATGCTGCTGGCCATCGGCGCAATCTTCCTCCAAGTGCGTCAGCAAAGGGCCGTAGCTTCGGTGGTGACTGTGGCCACGGACCAGCAGTTGACCATCCAGCGCATAATCGACCGCGCAGCCAAGGCCATCGACGGCGACCCGCAGGCCGGCGCCGGCCTGCGGCAAGCGGCCAACGAATTCGACTCAAACTTGAGAGCGCTGCGCGATGGGGGCCTGGCCTTCGGCTCTACGGGGACCGATTTCGACCTGCCGGAAGCCCCCGCCTCCATCCAATCTCAGTTCGACCGTATCAACAAGATTTGGCAGCCCACCTACCGGAACGCGACGGTGGTTAGCGAAACGGCCCCGGCCGGCCGTCAAGTAAATGAGCTGGCCTTGCAAGTCACCGGCCGTTTCCCTGCCCTGTTTCTAGCT
>CAYMZL010000135.1:0-6454 GCA_964394825.1 uncultured Dehalococcoidia bacterium
GCTCTATGACAGACGCTTTGGCGACGCGGACTATAATTGCCGCGTTCGATGCTCGTCCTTGAGGTTGCAATGAAATATGACGTGATTATTGTTGGCGGCGGTTCCGCCGGCTGCGTGCTGGCCAACCGGTTGTCCGAAGACCGGGACCGGTCGGTCCTCCTCCTTGAGGCTGGACCCGACTACCCGGACATGAATCTGATGCCGGACGAGATCAAACATGACCATAACCAGCGGGCGTCCGAGGCCGGCGCCCAGCACAATTGGTCCTTTCAGGGCACCACCGACCCGCAAAGCGGAAGAACCGCCGCGGTGGCCCGGGGCAAGGTCCTTGGCGGCACCAGCGCCATCAATCACCAGATCTTCCTCCGGGGATTGCCGGGGGATTTCGACCACTGGGCCGATCTCGGCAACGACGAGTGGTCCTACACCAAGGTGCTTCCGTATTTCCGGAGATTGGAGACCGACCTGGACATTTCAGGCGATTTTCATGGAACATCGGGCCCAATCACGGTGACGCGGCATAAGCCGGATGATTGGCTGCCCTTGCAAAGGCTCTTCCACTCGGCCTGCTTGGCGGCCGGCTACCGGGACGACCCGGATATGAACGACCCGGACGGTGAGGGCGTCGGGGCGATTCCTCTGAATTATGTGGAAGGCGTCCGGATCAGCACCGCCATCGGATACATCAACCCCTGCCGGAACCGCCTCAACTTGACGGTCAAGCCCAACGTAACGGTCCGGCGGGTCATCTTTGATGAAAACGGGGAGAACCGGGGCAGCCGGGCCGTGGGGGTGGAAGCGGAGAGCGGCGGGGAGATATTCAATCTCTCCGGCGAAACAATCATATTGAGCGCCGGGGCCATCGCCTCTCCCCAACTATTGATCCTCTCGGGCATCGGGCCGAAGGCGGCTCTGGACCGCTTGCAGATTGCAGTGGTCCACGAATCTCGCGGTGTGGGCCGGAACATGAAGAACCATCCGGCGGTCACGCTCCGGTTCCAGCCGGTGGACGGATACACCCTGGAAAGCGGCTCGCCGAGGAACCAGGTCGGCCTGCGCTTCACCGCCAAGGGGTCCACGGTCCGCAACGACATCCAGGTCCAGCCGCTTACGTCCGGGCCATTGGGCCACGAAGCCGACGAGATACGCGTCGGCTGCCGGTTGGAGTTTCCCCGGGGAGCAGGCGAACTGACCATCACCGCAGCGGACCCCAACGTCCAACCCAACTTGGATTACCGGTTTCTGGAAGATCCATCGGACCGGGAGCGGCTGCGCGAGGCCGTCCGTGAATGCGCCCGGTTATTCGAGGACCGGAGTTTCGAAGCGGTGATCAGCGGCCGCATCGCCCCCACGGACGAAGAAGTCGGCTCCGACGCGTTGTTGGATAGCTGGATCGCCGGTAATCTGTCCATCGCCGGCCACACCTGCGGCACCTGCAAGATGGGCCCGGCATCCGACCCCGATGCGGTGGTCGATCAATGGTGCCGGGTTCACGGGGTGGACGGACTGAGGGTTATCGACGCGTCGGTGATGCCGGAGATTCCCCGGGCCAACACCAATGCCACGGCCATCATGATTGCCGAAAGGGCATCTGATCTCATCATTGGAAACCCTTAGCTGGGGAAACCCTTAGCCAGCCGGAAGGCGGTCGTTTTCAGGCGGACCCAAGCACCATAACTTGTGCCGCACCGCGCCCAATACCATAATGTGCAGCATGGACGCCCCGATCCAATACGCCAGGACCGCCGATGGGGTCGGCATCGCTCTGTGGACGCTGGGGACTGGGGAGCCCCTGGTGTACATGGCCGGTTCCCCTTGGTGCCACGTGGAATTACTCCAGGTCCCGGAGTGTGTCCGCTGGTACGAGAGCCTGGCGGAAGATCGGATGTTGGTCCGGTACGACGTCAGGGGCACCGGGTTCTCAGACCGGGAAGTCGATGACCATTCGTTGGCGGCGCAGATCTTGGACTTGGAGGCGGTGGTCGAGTCCCTTGGTCTCCATCGATTCGCGTTATTCGCCGCCGCCAACGCCGGGCCGGTGGCGATAGCTTACGCGGCATCCAATCCGGACCGGGTATCCAGGCTGGTCCTGTGGTGCTCGTGGTCCAAGGGGGCCGAGATTTTTTCTCCCAGGCTAGACGCTTGGCGGGGATTGCTGGACCACGATTGGCAACTGATGACCGAAACCTGCGCCCATCTGTGTCTGGGATGGTCTGAAGGAGAGGTTGGCCGCATGGCCGCGGAAAGCCTCCGGGAGACCGTTACACCGGACGTCTTAAGGGCTGCCTTGGATGCGGTGAAGGATATCGATGTTTCAGCGATGCTGCCGCAGATCGAAGCTCCCACATTGGTTTTCAGCCGCCCGGATATATCTTGGCTCCCGGCGGAAGCCGCCAGAAACTTGGCCTCGCGCATCCCCAACGCCCGGTTGTCCGTCCTGAGCGGCGAGTCGACGGCGCCCTACTTGGGCGATACCAAAGCCGTAATCAACTCGCTGCATCAATTTCTAAGCTCGGAAGACTCAGCAACGGTGACCGGTCCAGACGCGGATGCGCCAGGCGGAATTATCACTAACGCGAACGCCGGCGGCCCGCGAGGGCACGCTAAGGCCCCGCCGGCGGGACTAACCCCCCGGGAAACTCAGGTGTTGCGGTTGGTGGCCAGCGGAAAGACAAACAACGAGGTCGCCGAAGAATTGGTCTTGAGCATCAGGACGGTGGAGCGTCACATCGGCAACATCTACTCGAAGATCGGGGCCCGTGGGCGCGCCGACGCCACGGTATTCGCTCTGAAACAAGGTGTCTTGTAACTCGGACTGGGGATATCTAAGTGTTCTCCGCCAACCGGGGGCGCGTCAGCGCCCCTTTTTATTGCCATATTTACGTGATTACCCGGATGGCCGGCACACGTAGACTTGCTAATCTTCATACAACGGGGTCGCGAGGCATCGGGGCCGCGGGGCAACCGAATCTCCCGGGATTCATCAAATAAGTTGAGGCAGACCATGACCACCATCGAATCAAAGAGCGAGAGCCCCAGTATCGAAGAGATCGCAAAGAACCTTAACGATGCGGGCATCCCACCGGAATTCGGGGATGACAACTCACGGCTTTTGATCAAGATGTGGCGCACCCTCGGACAAGGCCATCCGGTTACCCAGGAGATGACCGCCCAGATCGCCGAGGACTTGGGAATCCCCTTTGAAGGGGCTGACGAGTTTCTGCGGCAAATCACTGAAAGGGATTCCAATGACGATATCATCGGATTGCTCGGATTGTCGCTGAACCAGGAATGGTCTCACCGATTAATCATTAACGGCAGACCCCTCCGGACTTGGTGCGCCTGGGACACGCTGTTCCTGCCGGCGATGCTCGGCGAAACCGTGGTGGTCGAATCGGAGTCGCCATTCAGCGGCACGCTGGTCCGCCTTACGGTCACTCCCAACGAGGTTGAAAACTCCGCACCTGAGACCGCGGTGGTCTCCATAGCAACCATCGACCCCAAAATCCACGATGTGTCATCGGTCGAGGCCATCTGGAGTAATTTCTGCCATCAGGTGTACTTTTTCTCATCCCTCGAGGAAGCCCAAGAGTGGGCACGGGGCAAATCAAATATCGCGCTCTTGCCGGTGCGAGACGCGTACGAGTTGGGGAGATTGGCCTTTTCCGATCTACGCCGGTTCGCTCAATAGCGGTCCAGGAAATCAGGAGGAAAATCAGTATGGAAACAATCACTAACGCGACGTTGGCCTGTCCCCAATGCGGGCACGCTCAGGCTGCGGACATGCCGACGGACGCGTGCCAGTTCTTCTACGAATGCGTAAACTGCAAGACTGTTTTCAGACCCAAAGAGGAAGACTGTTGTGTCTTTTGCTCTTACGCAAACGAGCGGTGCCCGATGAAGCAAGCAGAAGCGGTCTGAGCCAACCGGCCACCCCAGTAGAAGGTTCCATCGCCTTATCGGCTGCCACCGGCTGGCTATCGACGAAGGTTCCAGTGTGGAGTAGACATGGACGAGAACGCGGTCGAGAGATTGCTCATCAACGATTGGGCGTCGGGGTTGCGTATCACCACCGTCCCTCAAGCCATGCACCGGCTGGGTTTTGCCGACGACCTGGAAATCCGATGGGAAATGGCGGACCGGATGGACGCGCTGTGGCACAGCACGTTGGAAGCCCCGGAAAAGATACAGGCAATCAATTCGGCCATCGGGATGACGACCGACGAGGATCGTTCACCCCTTTTGCAACATTGGCGCGATCAAGTCGGCGCCTGGGACCGGGCGTCCATACTGCTAACCGATAACGAGAAGCTGATGGCGCGTCATATCCTGTGGTGTCAAAAACATGGCTCACGTCTGCCATCGCCTGAAGACATCGGCGCTGCCGTGGACATCGGACCCAAGGAAACGGCTGATGGGATCAAGATGTTGGCTTGGCTTGGCTTCTTAACTCTTCCCAACAGCCAAGCTGTCGATGATTACACCTTGGCCAACGGCCACGACAGGTTTCTCGACGGCTTGGGTTTCTCCTTTCATACCGTGACGTTGGATGGCGATGAGCGGTTCGGCATACCTTGAGCGATCGACTTCCTGCTGTTGGTCAACAGCCAATACCGCGAACATCGCATCAGGCTGGAAGACGCCTGCGCCCATTGCGCTGACCGTATCTTTATCGAAGCGGACCAGGGGAAGCTCATACGGGTGTCGCCCGAAGAGGCCGTCGTCCACCGAGGTGGCACTTGAGGCCAAAACAACCTCTTCCGGTCGGAGGAGCACCTCATGGATTGGAACGGTGGCGAATACCCGGAGCCGGGCACATGGATGCCGGCAGCGGGAATCCTGGAGGAAATAAGAGCAAGAAACTCATAACTCTCGCCCGATGGGGGTGAAGCACGGCCGGACCGCCCATTCATCTCCTGACAGGCAAGGCCTAGTTGATGGCCACCTGACGGAAGGAAACCCCGTTCTGCGGGTCCAGGTCCACCACCGTCACCTCTCCGGCGCCGGGACTGCCGATGGGGCCGAGGGGACATCCCGAATACACCGCCGTCACGTTTCCCTGGGACACGTCCACGTGGCGGTCCCAGTGGCCCAGGGCCAGGTAGTGGCAGCCGGCATCGGCGACTTCCTGGGGGTAGATGGGGGAAGAGCGTTGGTCCCGGTCCTCTTCAAAATGGAAATGGCCGTGGGCCAAGGCCACCAGCCAATTTTCCGCAACGGGCGGCGGCATCCCTTCCAGGGGCCTGAAATCCGGGGTATGCATGGGCATGGCCCGGCCCCAAACATCGATACCGAGACCTGGAAACGACAGCAGTTCGCCCCCGGTCTCCCTGAAGATAAAAACGTTGTCCGGGCCGTTCTTGAAGGGCTCGCGGTGATATACCGAACTCTGATGGATCAGGTCGTGGTTCCCCGGCAGCACCACCACCGGGGCCTTGACCCGGCCCATCTCACCCAAGAACCACTCCAGTACCTCGTCTGAGACACGTTCGTTGTCGAAAACGTCGCCCACCAGCAGCAGCATGTCGCCGCCATTATGGGACACCGCGTCCACCACCGAGGTCAGCGCCTGGGCCGACTGGGGATGGCCGGTGGAGTCGCCCAGGTGGGTATCTGAGGTATGTATCAATCGCAGTTTTTTTGAAGGCATGTTCTTAAATCAGGATAAAGGACGCCGCCGGCGGGAAACAAGGGTGCGTTCCTAGCTGCTGATAACCCCGCGCTCCCTCAGATCGGCAATCTTGTCCGGCGAATAGCCCGCCTCGGTCAGGACCTCCTCGTTGTGCTGGCCCAGTAGCGGCGGGACCCGGCGTATGGTGGCCGGGGAATCGGTCAGTTTCAGCGGGGAACTGGGAAATTTCAGGTTGGGGATGTTGGGATGTTCCACTTCGGAGATCATGTTGCGGGCCAACACCTGGGGGTTGGAGACCACCTCCGAAACAGTGTTGATGGGGCCGCAGGGCACGCCGGCCTCGACGATCAACCCAACCCAGTGGTCGGTGGTTTTCTGCGCGAACACCGCATTCAACTCACCCACACACTCGGCCCGGTGCTCCACCCGGTCGGTGTTGGTGGTGTATCGAGGGTCTTCCAACATGCCGTCCTGGCCGATGGCGCGGCACATGCGCTCCCACAGTCCCTGGTTGGCGCAGCCGATGATGAACTGGCCATTGGAGGATGAAAAGCTTTGGTAGGGCACCAGGCTGGGGTGGCCCGACCCCATCCGCGTGGGCTCAACCCCCGTGCCCATGAACCCGGTGGCATGATAGCTCAGGGCGGCCACCTGCCCGTCCAGCAGGGCTGATTCCACCCACTGTCCCCTGCCGGTCTGGTCCCGTTGCCGGATGGCGGTCACGATGGTGCCGTAGGCCATCATGCCCGTAAACAGGTCGACCAGGGAGAATCCTATCCGCAAGGGCATGCCGTCCGGGTCGCCGGTCAGGCTCATCAGGCC